>NZ_JCABYM010000032.1:43041-69031 GCF_059499385.1 Limnoglobus sp.
CGGACGCGGCCTGAGGCGAGCGTCGGGGCGTCAGCCCGACGTGGTTGAGCGGATCGCCTGGAACCGAAACAGTCTCGGAGAGTCCCAAGAGCCACGTCGGGCTGACGCCCCGACGCTCGCCCCGGAGAAAGATGATGTCCATCCCCGCCGGCTACCACGCGGTCACGACGTACCTCACGGTCAAGGACGCCACCGCCGCCCTCGCGTTCTACGCGAAGGCGTTCGGCGCGGAGGAAGTCTTCCGGCTGACGATGGGGCCGGTCGTCGCGCACGCCGAGTTCAAGATCGGCGACACGGTCCTGATGCTCGCGGACGAGAACCCGGACTGGGGCAACAAGGGGCCGACGGCGCTCGGCGGCACGCCGACCGGGTTCTGCCTCTACGTGGCCGACTGCGACGCCGCGTTCGCGCGGGCGGTCGCGGCCGGGGCGACGGTCGAGAAGCCGGTCGCGGACCAGTTCTACGGCGACCGGACCGGCACGGTGGTGGACCCGTTCGGCCACAAGTGGACGGTCGCGACGCGGAAGGAAACGCTGACCCCGGCCGAGATGCAGGCCCGCATGGACGCGTGGCTGAAGTCGATGCAAGCATAGTAGTAGGCACACTCCGTGTGCCGTCTGCTGTCGGCCGCAGCGACTTCCGAGAACTCGCCGCGACCGTGAAGGAAACGGCACACGGAGTGTGCCTACTACTTTGTCGGAGCCTCGCATGGACGCCGCACCCGCGATCCCGTTCCGGTTCAACCGGGTTCTGCCGTACTGGGCGGTCCTCCAAACCGACCTCGGGCAGACGCTCCGCAGTTGGGTCTACCGACTGTGGCTCATCATGATGGGCCTCGCGGCCGTCGGGTACGTCCTGTACAAGCTCGGGGCCGCCAACGCCGGCGAGTACCAGTCCGTCGCCGTGCAGACCGACGACCTCCTCCGCGCACTCGCCATCGGCAGCCTGTCGCTCATCTCGCTGCTCGCGGTCAGCAGCATCAGCTCGGAGCGCGGCACGATCGCCGACTCCGTGCTCAGCCGCGGGATCAGCCGCCACCAGTACTTCCTGGCAAAGTGGCACGCCCGGCTCGTGGTCGTGCTGGCGACGTTCGTGTCCGTCGCGACGGCGGTGCTGCTCGCGTACTCGGTCCTGTTCACGGCGGCGACGAACGGCAGCGGCGTGAACCTGACGTTCTGGGGCGGCGTCTACGGCATCGTGATGCTGGCCGCGGTGCTGGCCGTGGTCGTGTCGTGGGGCGTGGCGATCGGCGCGATGTCCAGCGGCACGGTGCTGGGCATTACCGTGTTCTGGATCGTGATCTTCGGCGGCATGGTGGCGCTGTCGCGGCTGCCGAGCGACTACCCGAACCTGAAGTGGCTGATGGACGGCCTGCGGAACGTCCTCCGCGGCGGCATCCCGACGGCCGACGTGACGCAGTTCGTGCTGGCCGCGGCGGTGCTGGCGACCTCCGGCGCGGCCGTCGGCCTCGCCGTGTTCGCGCGGCGGGACGTGTGAAGTAGCGGATCAGGCGTTCCTCATCCCCTTCCGCGCCTTGTATTCCGCGACCCAGCCCTTCACAATGGGCGGCAGGCGAGTCGCGACCTCCCGCCCGAACAGAACCTCGTCCACGTAGCCCATGTGCAGCATGTCGATGATCCGACACAGGTAGGAGCGCCCTTTGACCCACCACGTGTAGTGGGCGTCCACCATCAACAGGTGTTGGATGTGCTCGGGCCGGTCGTCATGTTTTGCGACTCCGCGGAGGGCGGCGTCCAGTTCTTCCAACTCCATCCCGTCGAGCAGCGTTTCGTACACGCCGTCCGCCACCCGGCTGCCGAACGTCGTCGTGTAGTAGTACTCCTTGACCTCCCACACCGCGAGCGGATCGACCGGCCCCGGAAACGCCCCGTCGATCCGCCGGGCCAGCGTTCGGAACGGCTCGCGGTTCCGCGTCACGGTCGTCAGTTCTTGCGGATTGTAGTTGCACGGCAGCCCCTTCAGATTCTCCTCGATCAACATGTTGATGATCCCGGTGAAGTACGCCGGCTTCTTCATCTCCCCGCTCTGCTTGTTCATCGGCACGACGACGGCCCGCTTGACCTTCCCCCGGACGTGTTCGTACATCGTTCGGGCTTGCTCCGCGTTCATCAACAACGGCTCGACGACCCGATTCAAGACATCCGCGCGGTAGGCGAAGTAGTCGAACACCTGCCGGCCCAGGTCGGTGGGCCTATCACCCCCGCCGACCAGGTGGGCCGTGCTCAAGTTGATGGCCTGAAGCGCGGCTCGGACTTCGGCGGCCGTGGGAATTTTGATCGGCCCGGCCTGCCCGGTTACGCCGACCTGTCGCCGCGGCCGTTCGGTGTACCCGACCTCTTGCCCGATCGTGCGGACGTTCGCCCAGAACGACTTGGGGAGGCCGACGAACGATTTGTTGGGCTGCATGTGCGGAGTTGTTCCTCGAAACGGGTCACCAGGTCTAGGAGCGTGATCCCGACCGCGCCGCAAATGTGCCGGAGCTCGATCAAGTCGAGCCGTCGCTCGCCCGATTCGTACTTGGAAACGAACGACTGCGGCTCGCCGAGCAACCGGGCCAGGTCTTCTTGCCGAAGGCCGGCCCCCATCCGGAGTTGACGGAGGACGAGTTGCAAGGCGTCCTGGGCCGGGGTGAAGATGCTCTTCTCCATGACCACACTCGACCAAACTTGATTTTGCATCCCAAATTCGGATACAATGTCCGGGACGCTAAGGTGTGCGAATTGAACAAAAGGTCATTATGCAACCGTCCCTCTTTCATGCCGTCCAACGCCGGGAAGTCGCCCCCTTCAAGGCCCAACTCCTCAAATGGATCGGGAACAAGCAGCGGTTCGCGCACGAGATCGTGTCCTACTTCCCCGCCCAGTTCGAGACTTATTACGAGCCATTCCTCGGCAGCGGGGCGGTGCTCGCCACGCTCGCCCCGGCCGCGGCCGTCGGGTCCGACGCATTCAAGCCGCTGGCGGAAATCTGGCAGGCCCTAACGGACCGCCCGGACGAGTTGAAGCGGTGGTACGCGGACCGCTGGGACCGCACCCGCCGCGAACCGAAGGAGGCGGTCTACGAAGCGGTGAAGGCGGCGTACAACGCGCGGCCCAACGGCACCGACTTGGTTTACCTGTGCCGGTCCTGCTACGGCGGCGTGGTCCGGTTCCGCAAGAGGGACGGGTACATGTCAACGCCGTGCGGCGTCCACGTCCCGATCGAGCCGGCCTCGTTCGCCCGGCGGGTTGACGAGTGGCGGGTGCGGTGTCGGAACGCCCGCTTCGACCACGCCGACTACGCCGAGGTCATGGCAACGGCGAAGCGAGGTGATCTGGTCTACTGCGACCCGCCTTACGTCGATACGCAGGCCATCCTGTACGGGGCGCAGTCGTTCAGCTTGGCGAAGCTGTTCGACGCCATCGACCGGTGCAAGGCGCGGGGCGTCTTTGTCGCCCTCTCGATCGACGGGACGAAGCGGTCCGGAGACAAGATTTGTAACGTCCCGATACCGCCCGGTCTGTTCGAGACGGAAGCCCTGGTCAACTGCGGGCGGTCGATGCTTCGGCGGTTCCAGATGGCCGGGCGGACGCTCGAAAACGAGGTCGTAGCCGACCGGCTCTTACTTACTTACCCGCTCCCCGGCTACTGACCAGGCGTTCGCAATCACGCCTTCAGCATGCCCACCTGCTTCGCGTACGCGAACACGCCGCCGGCCTCGATGATCGGGGCCACCTCGCCCAGGCCGTTCAGCTTCCACGAGTCGCCCGTCGTCTTGTTCCGCAGCTCGCCCGTCGCCAAATCCACCCGCAGTTCGTCGCCCGTACACACGGTGTCGATCAGCCGCGACGGGCACTCGACCGGGATCAGGTACGCCCCGTTCACGCAGTTGCGGTAGAAAATCCGCGCGTAGAACTCCGCGATCACGCACTGAATCCCCGCCGCCGCCAGCGCGATCGGCGCGTGCTCCCGGCTGGAGCCGCACCCGAAGTTCTTTCCGCCTACAACGATCCGGTACGGCGACACGAACTCGTCCGCCGGGCCGTGGAACGGGACGTGGCCCTTCGGCAGCCCGCGGCCGTCCTGCGGCACGCCGGCCAGCGCGAACTTGCCGAACATCTTGTACTCGGCCGGGATCGCCGGGTTGTACGTTAGGTACTCGGCCGGGATGATCTGGTCCGTGTCGATGTTGTCGCCCAGGACGTAGGCCTTGCCTTCCAGAATCGTTTGCATGGGTTCACTCGTCGAAAGGTTGCGGGCGCGGGTCGTGTTCCGCCGCGGGCGAAAATCCATTCCCGGAGCGGAACCGAGTCGCCGAATTCGTGTCGGTCGTGCCTACGTGCTATGCTACGGAAGTTTCAACAATACTGTGAGCCGCCGCCCACGAGCCTTCGAGAGCCGACGATTTATCGCGAGGACGACATGCGAGCACGGTTGTGCGTGGAAACGGGTGACGGAGCCCCGGCGACGTTCGAGCTGGCCCCCGGCCAGCCGGCCACCCTCGGCCGCAGCCGGGACAGTACCGTCGTCATCAAGGACGACCTCGCCTCCCGGCTGCACGCGAAGGTCTACTTCGAGGACGGCCGGTGGGTCGTCCGCGACTTCGGCCTCAACGGCACGAAGGTCAACGGCAACAAGGTCAGCGGGGCGACCGAACTCAACGACGGGTTCGTCATCCAGATCGGCGACGCCGTCGTCCGGTTCAACACGCTGGCCGGCACGGCCGGTACGGCCGTCACCCCGCCGCCGCTGACGGTGCGGACCGGCGAGCTGGCGAACACCATCCCGCAGAAGGCGAAGGTCACCCCGGACCGCCGGACGCCGCCGCCGGAGCCGGTCAACGTCACGAAGACCGGCGGGTACGCCACCGACCGGTTCCTCGACCGGCCGAGCGACGCGGACGTGGCCGCCAGCCAGTTGAAGGTGGACGAGCTGACCGCCCTCACCCGGTTCATGACCGCGGCCGTGGACACGAAGGACGCGAACGAACTCATCCGGCTGGCCCTCCGCGTCATCGTCCACCAGACGACGGCGAAGGTGGCCGGCTACCTGAACCTCGACCCGAACGACCCGACGCCGAAGTTCATCCAGCCGGACACGGCCGCCGTGGACGTGCAGCTCAGCCGCCGCTTGACGGAGCGGGTGCGGAACGAGCGGAAGACGGTCTGGCTGTTCAACGACCCGACGAAGAACGAGTCGCCGCGGCCGCCGACCGAGAGCCTGTTCGCGTACCAGGACGCGCTCTGCCTGCCGCTGGCGGCGCGGGGCGACCTGTACGCCGCCGTCCATGTCTACCGGACCGGCAGCGGGTTCGCCGACCGGGACGTGCGGTTCATCGAGGCCGTCGCCGGGTACCTCGGCAAGTCGCTCGAACTCCACCGCCACCGCCGGAAGCTCGAGGCCGAGAACAACCGCCTCCGCGCCGCCGTCCCGACCGCGGACGAACTCATCGGCGACAGCAACGCGATGATGACGCTGCGGCAGCAGATCGCGAAGGCGTCGCCGCTGCCGTTCACCGTGCTCATCCACGGCGAGAGCGGGTCCGGCAAGGAACTCGTCGCGCAGGCGCTGCACCGGCAGAGCGCCCGCGCCGCCGGGCCGCTGGTCGTCGTCAACTGCGCCGCCATCGCCCCGACGCTCCTCGAAGCGGAGCTGTTCGGCTACCGCAAGGGGGCGTTCAGCGGGGCCGACCGCGACCACCCCGGCCTGTTCGAGCAGGCCGACGAGGGCACGCTGTTCCTCGACGAAGTCGGCGAACTGTCACTCGAGTGTCAGGCGAAGCTGCTCCGCGTCATCGAGGGCAAGCCGTTCCGGCCCGTCGGCGGGACGAAGGACGTGAAGGTGGACGTGCGGGTGGTGGCGGCGACGCACCGCGACCTGGACAAGGAAGTGAAGGCGAACAAGTTCCGCCAGGACCTCGTGTTCCGGTTGAAGGTCATCCCGCTGAAGGTCCCGCCGCTGCGGGACCACGCGGAGGACATCCCGGAGCTGGCCGGGTTCTTCCTGGAGCGGCTGAGCGTGCAGTGCCGCCGGACGTTCCACCTGAAGCCGGCCGCGATCCGCAAGTTGCAGGCGTACACGTGGCCCGGCAACGTCCGGCAGCTGCGGGCGGTGCTGGAGAGCGCGGCCGTCATGTGCGAGGGGGACACGATCGACGCCGGCGACCTGGCGGTGACGCCGATCTCCGAGGCGCTCCCGTCGCACACCGGCGAGATGCCGGCGAGCCTGGCGATCGACGACCTGGAGACGTGGGCGATCCGCAAGGCGCTGAAGCAGACGAACGGGAACGTGAGCCGGGCGGCGCAAATCCTCGGCATGTCGCGGGACACGCTGCACACGAAGCTGAAGAAGAAGGGCATCGCCCGCGAGGAGTTGGTCGCGGAAGCGGCCGACGCCGAGTGACGCCGGGTACTGTGTACTCGGTACTGAAACCGAACCGGGGGCGGGCCGCGCGGCCCGCCCCCGGTTTCTTTGTTAAAATGGCATCGCCCGCCGGGCCGAAGTACAACTCATCATCACTTCGGCGGGGGCCGGCCAATGGACGACGTTGTCTTCCGCACGCGGACGAAGGCCACGTACCGCGAGGGCGACCGCGTGCGGTCGTCGTTCAACTGGATGTTCGCCCGCCGGGGGGAGCTGGCCCTCGGCCCGGACCGGCTGACGTGCGGCGACTGGTCGCTGCCGTACGCCGAGTTCGAGCGGGCGGCGGTGGTGACCGTGCGGGCGGAACTCGGCCCCGGCCTGACGCTGATGGTCTGGCACGGCGGCCGGGTGTACCAGTTCAGCCTGCCGTCCGCGTCGTCGTGGCGGTTCGTGCCGCACCCGTTCTGGGCCGGCGAGTTGCCGTTCCCGGTTACCCGCGAGACGCGGACGACGGACCCGCCATCCCGGTGGCTGATGGCCGCGGGAGCCGCGGCCGTCGCCGCGGGGCTGATCGTCCCGTGGCTGATGCGGTAGCCGCGGGCGGCGACTTAGGCGAGCGGGGCCGCGTTCGGTCTTCGGATACAATCGTGGAAGAGGAGTTACCCATGCCGCTGCGCGACCATTTCCGCTCGCCGGTGAACGACAAACACCGTTGGGACGCCGTCCACGGTCAGTGGCCGGGGGAAATCGTCCGCACGCTGTTCGACCTCCTGCCGCCCGGGTTCGTGGCCGAGCCGAAGATCCATCACGGGTCGCCGTTCGAGGTGGACGTGTCGATGATCGAGGACGACGACCGCCGACCGCACGCCCCGGACCGCGACGGCGGCACCGCCACCCTCACCGCCCCCGCCCCGCCGCTCACCGTGCCGGCCGACTTGTCCGAGCTGGACGAGTACGAAATCCGGGTGTACGACGCCGACCGGGAACGAACGCTGGTGGCCGCCATCGAGCTGGTCAGCCCGGCGAACAAGGACCGCCCCGAAACGCGGGCGAACTTCATCGGCAAGGTCGATGCGCTGCTCCGGCAGCGGGTGTGCGTCTCGATCGTGGACATCGTCACGACCCACCAGGCCAACCTGTACGCCGAGTTGCTCGCCCGGTTCGGCCAGACCGACCCCCGCCTGGGCGACCCGCCGGCCCCCGTGTACGCCGTCACCCTCCTCGGCCGGAAGCCGAAGAAGCGGCGGCCGGTCCTCGACCTGTGGTGCTTCCCCTTGGCCGTCGGCCAGTCTCTGCCGACCATTCCGATCTGGCTCGGCCCGGACCTCCCCATCCAACTGCCGCTCGAACCGAGCTACCAGGAGGTGTGCCGGCTGCTGCGGATCGCATGACGGACACTTCCGCCCCTATGGGCGGCGTACAGCTCGATCGGCCGGTCGAAGCTTTCGGAGAGGTGATTCACGTAATCCACAGATCGTGGCAGGCCCGTTCGTAGCTCGCTTCCAGATCGAGCGGGACGACGATGTCGGCACTCAACCACAGCGGGACGGTCGGCAGGGGCTGCCCGACGGTCATGGCGTGGGACCACGTTTCCAACCGCGTCTTGCCGCCGCGCGGCCCCCACCGGCACGCGGCGGCGTAGGCCGCCGGCGGGTTCCGGCTCATGGGGTCGTCGTGCCCCCGGCCGATGAACGCCATCATCTCGGTGTACAAGTTGAAGTGCCGCACCGTGACCAGGTCCACCACGCACACCGACACCCCGGCCTTCAGCAGGGCCGCGCACTTGGCGACGAAGCTGTTCCGCTTCTCCGGCCGGTCCTTGTTCGCCGGGCTGACGATCTCGACGGCCGCCACCAGCGTCTGTTCCCGCTCGGCGTCGTACACGTGGACGGCGTACTCGTACTCCTCGTCGGGATCGACCTCGACGGCCACGCTCGGCTCGGTCGCCGTCCACGAGGCGACGGCCACCCCGCCGTCACCCGCGTCGGCGGTCCCGTTCGGGGGCCGGGGTCCGTCGTCCGTTTCGTAGGCCGAAACGTCGATCTCGTAGAAGGTCCCGAGATGGACGCGCGGGCCGGCCGTGAACCCCGGCGGGAGCGTTGTGCGAAGTTGCTGGACGATCGCCGCGGGCCACATGCCGTGGAGCATTTCCCACGAAGCGCGTTTGCTCACCGGGGGCCGGAAGTGGTCGCGTAACGGCATGACATGATCCTCCGGCGGCCATTCTACACCACGAGCCGGTCGAAGGCCCGTGAGCCACCGGGCCGGGATCGAACTCATCGGACGCTCAAATCGTCGCAGGCCTTTTCGTAACTCTGTTCCAAGTCGAGCGGCACCACCTTCTTCGGCGACAGCCACAGCGGCAATGTCGGCAACGGCCGGCCCACGGCCAGCACGTGCGACCACGTTTCGAGTTTTCCACGCCGTTCGCCCAACACCCAGCGGCACGACGCGGCATAGGTCGCCGCCGGCGCGCCGTTCAGCGTCGGGTCGGTCTGCCCCAGAAAGGCCATCAGTTCGGCGTACAGGTTGAACTGTCGGGTCGTCACCACATCGACGATGCTGACCGCCACCCCCTGGCGGAGCAGGGCCGCGCACTTGCCGACGAACCGGTTCCGCCGCTCCACGCGGTCCTTGTTGGCCGGGCTGACGAGTTCGATCACCGCCACGAGCGTCCGCTCGCGTTCGGCGTCGTAGATGCGGACCTCGTACTCGTCGTCGTCGGGGATGTCCGTTTCGACGGCCACGCTCGGCTCCGCCACCGTCCAGGCGGCGGTGGCCACCCCGCCGCCGGCTTCGGCGTGCCCGAAGCCCGTTGCCACGTCGTCCCGTTCGTAGGTGGCGATGTCAACTTCGACTCGAGCACCGGAATGCACTTTCGGCCCTGACACGAAGCCGGGCGGCAACTGCTCCTTCAATTGCATCACGATTCGAGCCGGCCACTGGCCGTGGATTTCCTCCCAGGAAACCTGGCGGCTGACGGGCGGGTGGAAATGGTCGCGAAGGGGCATGTCACAATCCTCCGGTGGTATGGTACACGACCGCTCGGCACTCGCGGCGGTCACTTCTGCTCCCGCGGCGGCGGGGCCTGCTCGCGGAGGGTGGCGACCAGCGCCCGGAAGTCGGCCCGGCCGCGGAGGGCGGCGAGGTCGGCGTCCGTCTCCATGTGGCCGCGGTCCCGCCAGCCGGCGGCGACGGCCCTCGCCAGCCAGGCCATCGCCCGGTCGGCGTCCGCCGTCGCCAGCCGCCCGGCGTCAGCCCCGCCGGCCTTCGCCCGCACCGCCGCCGCGACCGCCCGGAAGCAGCCGGCGTCGTACAAGCTCCCGGCGTCCGTTCGGTCCAGCTGCTCCCACATCTCGGCCGTCGTCCGGCAGCCGGCCGGGTCGCCGACCTTCTGGAAGTGCCTCGCGCGAAGGGCGAAGGCCCCTGGGACGAGCCAGGGGTCCACGGCGGGGGTGGTGCGGGCCTTGGCGATGAGTTCGTCCAGCAACCGGACCGCCTCGCCGCCGCGGTCGAGGCGGATCAGGGATGCGGCCAGGCTGTGCATGCTCCGGAGCGTGTCCGGGTGGTCCGGGGGCAGCACCCGCTTGCGGGTGGCCAGCGTCTACTCGCGGAGCTTGAGGGCGTCGGCGTGGCGCTTCAGGGCGGCGTAGCTGTTGGCCAGGTTGTTCATGCTCCGGAGCGTGTCCGGGTGGTCCGGGGGCAGCACCCGCCTCTGGGCCGCCAGCGCCTCCTCACCGAGCTTGAGGGCGTCGGCGTGGCGCTTCAGGATGGCGTAGCTGACGACCAGGTTGTTCATGCTCGAGAGCGTGTGCGGGTGGTCCGGGCCCAGCACCCGCTTGTGAATCGCCAGCGCCCGCTCGTCCTGTTCGCGGGCCGACTCGAACTCGCCGAGGTACTTGAACGTGCCGGCGAGCGTCCGCCGCAGCCGGGCCTCGACCAGCGGCTGGTCCTGGAACTCCGTCTCCAGGGCCGGCACGCTAGCCACGATGGCGTCCCGCAACGTCACGTCCTTGCCCGGCCTGCCGCGCTGCCCTTTCGGCTCGGCGAGCGCGAACACGTTATCTCTCAAGAACCGCTCGACCGCGTTCGCCTCGGCCTCGTTGGTCTGGGCTAACTTCCGCTGGAGGGCCTCTTGCTCGCGGGCCGCCTCCGCCTTCGTCCGCTCGGCGGTCTCCCGCCCGGCCGCTCGCTCGGCGTTCGCCCTCTGCTCCTCGGCGTCCAGCTTGGCCAGCCGCTCCGCCTCGGCCGCCCGGGTGGCCCGGATCAGCCCGACCGTTGTGCCGGCGATGCCGGCCAGCAGCGCCGCCAGCACCAGGCCCGCGGCCAGCACCTGAGTCTTGTGCCGGCGGACGAACTTTCGCACCCGGTAGCCGGCGCTCGGCGGGCGGGCCTCGACGATCTCGTCCGCCAGGTACCGCTGGACGTCGCGGGCCAGCCCGTTCGCACTCTCGTACCGCCGGGCGCGGTCCTTCTCCAGCGCCTTCAACACCAGCCAGTCGAGTTCGCCCCTCATCAGCTTCGACAGCTTCGCCGGCTCCGTCCCGCGGTTCGCGGCCACGCTCGGCAGCGCGTCGCTCGTGCTCAGCTTCGCGCTCGGCCGCGGGGCCTCCACCTCGCGGACGATCCGCAACACCTCCAGCAGCGCCGCCCGGCCGAGCGACTTGCGGTCCACCGGCGTGCTGCCGGTCAGCAGCTCGTACAGCAGCACGCCGAGCGAGTACACGTCGCTCCGCGTGTCGATGTCCAGGTTGTTCAGGCTCGCCTGCTCCGGCGACATGTACTCCGGCGTGCCGGCGACCGCGCCGAACCCGGTCATCAGCGTCTTGTCCGTCAGCGTTTGCCCGGCCGCCTTCGCCACGCCGAAGTCGATGACCTTCGGCACCGGGCGGTCGTCGTACAGCGCCACCAGCACGTTCGACGGCTTCACGTCGCGGTGGATGACGCCCTTCTGGTGGGCGTGCTGGAGGGCGTGGCAGACCGGGACGAACAGTTCGAGCCGCTGCCGCGGGGTGAGCTTCCGGTCGTCGCAGAACTGCGTGATCGGCACGCCCTTGACGAGTTCCATGACGAAGAACGGGCGGCCGCCGGCGGTGCTGCCGGCGTCGAGAACGCGGGCGATGTTCGGGTGGTCCATCAGGGCGAGGGCCTGCCGCTCGGCCTCGAACCGGGCGAGGACGGCCTTTGTGTCCATGCCGGCCTTGACGACCTTCACCGCGACGGCCCGCTTCACCGGCTCGGTTTGCTGTGCCATGTAGACGCTGCCCATGCCGCCCTCGCCGATCGCCTCGACGAGCTTGTACTTCCCGCCGAGGACCGCGCCGACCGTCTCGTCGCGGCCGGGGTAGTCGGCCGTCGGGTTCGGGGGCGCGGCGGCGGACGCGGTCCGGCCCTCGTCCGCGGCCCGGTCGTGGGCGGCGAGCAGGGCCTCGACCCGGCGGAGCAACTCGGCGTCGGCCCCGCACCGGTCCTTCACCAGCGCGGCGCGGGCGGGCGGGTCGGCGAGGGCGACGGCGGCGAGGAAGATCGACTTCACGGCGGCGGGGTCGGCTGGCACGGCGAGTCCTCCGGGGTCACCCTTCCCATGCGACGTTCGGCGGGGATTCGTCTCACGAATTCCCGCCGAGGGCGTCTTGCAGCCAGGCGCGGGCGTAGGTCCAGTTGCGGTAGGCGGTGGCGCGGGACACGCCCAGGGCGGCCGCCGCGTCGTCGATCGGCAGCCCGGCGAAGAGGTGCAACTCCGCCACGGCCGCCGCCGCCGGGTCCTCGGCCGTCAGGCGGACGAGGGCGTCGTCCAGGTCGAGGAGCGGGTCCGGGTCGGCGTCGGCCCGGCCGGGGATGTCGGGGAGATCGACCCGCCGCCGGTCGCCGCCCCGCTTCTGGCGGCCGCGGCCGCGGGCGTGGTCCACGAGGACCCGCCGCATGGCCTCGGCGGCGGCGGCGAAGAAGTGCCCGCGGCCGGCGAACGGCCGGTCGCCGCCGAGCCGCAGGTACGCCTCGTGGACGAGGGCGGTGGCGTCGAGCGTGTGGCCCGGCTTCTCGTGTGCGAGTTTTGCGGCGGCGAGCGTGCGGAGTTCGGCGTAGACGAGCGGCAGGATCGCGGCGGCCGCGCGGGCGTCGCCGGCGTGGGCGGCTTCGAGCAATCGCGTGAGGTCGAGCATCCGAGACGAGTCTAACCGAAGTCGCCCCGCCGACAACGAGAATGCGGCTGCCTCGAAATTTGTGTACGAATTTACATTATACCGGTCGCGTCAACCCAGGTGGCGATTCCGCCACGGGGGCCACCCGTGGCGGTGGCGGCGGTGGCGGTGGGGCCTGTCAGACTGGCAGTCGGCCCGCGGTCCCGATTTTGCTGTCGATTCTGTCCGCCCCCGGACGACGTACCGGTGTCGCCCCTTCCAGGAGAAACTCATGGCCGTCGTGACGAGAATTACCCCGTGCCTGTGGTTCGACGAGCAGGGCGAGGCCGCCGCCGCGTTCTACACGGCCGTCTTCCCGCGGTCCAAAATCACCAACGTGTCGCGGTACACCGAGGCCGGCCGGGAGTTCCACGGCAAGACGCCGGGGACGGCGATGGTCGTCGCGTTCGAGCTGGACGGGCAGCCGTTCACGGCGCTCAACGGCGGGCCGCAGTTCAAGTTCAGCGAGGCCGTGTCGTTCCAGGTGAGCTGCGCGACGCAGGCGGAGGTGGACCACTATTGGGAGAAGTTGTCCGCCGGCGGCGACCCGGCGGCGCAGCAGTGCGGGTGGCTGAAGGACCAGTACGGCGTGTCGTGGCAGGTCGTCCCGACCGTGGTGGCGGACCTGATGGCCGGCCCGCCGGCGAAGGCGCAGCGGATGATGGCGGCGCTCCTGGGGATGAAGAAACTGGTGATCGCGGACTTGCAACGAGCTTATGACGGGGCGTGACGGTCAAGGCGAGCGTCGGGGCGTAAGCCCGACGTGGCTGCACGGCCGGGGAATGGCGATTACTGGTAAATGGACGTACTGAACCTGGGAAGCCACGTCGGGCTTACGCCCCGACGCTCGCCTTACGCGCGGCCCAGCCGAAGCTCCTTTTCCACGAACCCGTACCACTCCTTGCCGAACGTCACCACGGACAGCGGCTTGCCCTCCTTCTGCGTCTCCCGCGCGACGCCGAGGAGCAGCTCGCGGATCGTCACCGTCGGGCCGGTCGTCGTGTTCGCCACCGCCCGGAACGCCGCGTCCACCACCACGTTCTTCAGGTTGCCGCCGGACAGCTCGAACCGGTCCGCGACCGGCTTCAGGACGGCCCGGACCGCGTCCGGCGTCTCCGCCACCCGGCCGGCCACGTCCGCGATCGACAGCTTGATCCCGGCGAACAGCCCCTCCAGGATGCTCAGCCGGCCGGCCGGGTCCGGCCGCGGGAAGTCGATCAGCACCTGCATCCGGCGGAAGAACGCCGGGTCGATGTTCTCCCGGTAGTTCGTCGCCAGGATGACCGTGCCGCTGTACTCCTCGATGCGTTGAAGCAAATAGCTGATCTGCAGGTTCGCCCACCGGTCGGAGGCCTGCACGACCTCGCCCCGCTTGCCGAACAGCGCGTCGGCCTCGTCGAAGAACAGGATGGCGTTCGCCCCCTGCACGTCGGCGAACACGCGGCCGAGGTTCTTCTCCGTCTCGCCGACGTGCCGGCTCGCCACGGCCGACGCGTCCACCTTGTACAGGTCCTTCTGGAGCAACTTCGCCAGCGTCGTCGCGGCCAGCGTCTTCCCCGTCCCCGGCGACCCGGTGAACAGCGCCACGATGCCGCGGCCGAGCGCCATCCGCTGCTCGAACCCGAGGTCGTGGTAGACGTGGTTCAGGTGGCTGATCTTGTCGAACAGCTCGCCGAGTTGGTGCGCCTGGGCGACCGGGAGGACGACCCGGCGGCGGAGGACTTCCTTCGGCTCGACCGCCCGGTCGTCGGCCGTCAGCCGCGGCGGGATCCGCTGGGCGAACGACACCGACCGCCGGGCCGCCTGCCGCCGACAGGCTTCCGCCAGGTGGTCGGCCGACTGCGCCGCCCGGTGCTCGGCCGGCACGTCCGCGGCGACCAGCGCCAGCCCGCGGGCCGTCGCGATGGCGTCCTCGATCTCGCCTTGCGTGAACTCGAACGTCTCCAGCAGGTCGAGCGCCGCCTGCTCGGCCGGCCCGGCGTCCGAGGCGAGGCCGTTTTGCTCGCGGGCCAGCCGGCTCTTCCAGATGCCGCGGCGGATTTGTGGGGACGGGATCGGCAGGTCCACGCGAACGAAGTACCGTTGCGGCAGCCGGAACAACCCGGTCGGGTCCCACCCGATCTGGCTGGCGAGGAACGTGGACGTGGACGCCTGCTCGGCCCGGCGGATGAGTTCGTGCCACTTGCCGTCGGCCGCGTTGTCCGTCAGCAGGCACTCGGCGTGCGTCCAGAGGACGACGGCCTGGCGGAACGTCGCCTCGCGGTAGACGCGGCGGACGAACTCGGCCCAGTCCGGGGACCGCAGCCCGGCCGTGGCATCGACGACGAGGACCGGCCACGCCACCTTCGTCGTCCCGCTCGCCGTCCGGGACTCGCGGGTCAGGAGCGCCTGCGCCACCTCCAGGAACGGCGCGCCCCACGGCCCCTGCAAGAGCGCGACGAGCGGCACGCCCTCGCGGTCCTGCCACCACCACGCGGAGAGCCGCTGGAGTTGCTCGACGACCGGCGGGTCGAGGCGGACGCTGTCCCACCCCCGCCACTTGTGGACGAACGCCGCCGCCTCGCCGAGGACCGGGTCCGGCGACGGCTCTTTGCCGCCGAGGAACTGCGCGACGCGGAAGTCGATCTGAACGGACTCCTGCCCCAGGCCGGCGGTCGGCGTGAGGGTGATGAGCTGGTTGCCGACGAGCGGCCCGGTCGGGCTGAACTCCTGCCACCGGTACTCGGCCGGCGGCACGTTCGGCTGGAGGATGCGGAGGGCGATCTCGACCGTCAGCGTCGCCCCGTTCAGTTCCGGGGCGACGGCCGCGATTGCCGCCCGGTACGTCGGCAGCCGGGCGATGAGCAGGGACAGGAGCAGCACGTCCAGGGCGACCGTGTCGCGGACCGGGGCCGGCGCTTCCTCCAGCCCGTCGCGGGGCACGTCCGTCGAGTACGGCGGGACGACGGCCTGCAGGTTCGGGACGAGGCCGAACCGCCGGACCAGTTCCCAGACCGGGAGCTTGAACCGGACCTCTTCCCGCGTGCGGCGGAGGCGTTGGATGATCTGCTGTTCGAGCCGGGCGGCTTCCATCAGGTACGCGGAGTGGCCGGCGGAGTCGGGGTCGGCCTGCGGGTCGATCCACCGGAACGGGTCGTTCAGCACGGCCTCGCACGCGGCCGGCAGCGGCCGGGAGCCGGACGGCTCCGCGACCGGCCGCGGGGCGTACCGCAGCAGGAACGCCCGCACCAGGAACGACACGCGGGCCAGCTCGTCGCGGAGCAGGATGTCCGGGTTGACCGGGTACGGGTCCGTCGGCGGCCGGGGGGTGTCCACGATGGATTGGTTGGCGGCGTCGGGGTCGGCGACGTTCAAGTTCGGGTCCGACTTGCGGGAACGGAACGGACGGGTGCCGGGTTGCACGGGGGTGGTCCTCTTCGGAGTCACTTGGCGGTTAACGCGGCGAAGAACGCGCGATCGCTCGCCCGATTCTTGGAGAGGGCCGCGAGATGGGCGGAGAATGAACCGATGTACGAACTCGTTCCCCACCTGGATCATAAACCGGCCGTTAGAGCGAGACAAGGGCGGGCCGGGGAACGTGGGCGGAGTTTCCGGCCGGTTGTAAGAGCAGAACCGGGGCCGATGTGGCGTGTGGGCCTGGGCCTCGACTTCCGCAGTCCGGCTTCGACTTCGGAAGTCGAGCGGAACCAGCGCCGACGGGTTTGTGTGAACGCCGCTGCGGGGGATCGACTTCCGAAGTCGAAGCCGGACTGCGGAAGTCGGGGCCGTCCTCCCGCCGCGTCCGCGATCCCCACCTCATCTCGGGTCGCAACTCAACGATCCCATCTCGTCGCCGCCCGCGTCCGTGAGTTCGAGCGGATTCGCCCCTTCCTTTTCACCGCCTCGCTTAGTATTTCGTCGGAGGGAATAATCCCCGTACAATTTCAGCCCCCACCGCAGCCGGCCCGCCCACGTTCGGCACGAAACGGTGCTAAGTTCCCAAAAGCGCCCCCAGCGCGACTTTTCGGCCGTTCCTTAGGAATCCGTCCCGGCGAGGCTGCCAATGCCGATCTCGATCACCTGCCCGAAGTGTAGCGCGAGCGGGTTCGTCCCCGACCAGGCACTACACCAGAACGCCACCTGCCCCATCTGCCAGACCACGTTCATCGTCGAACCGTCCGAGGCCCCGCCGCCGCCGGCGGCGCTGCCGGACCTCGGCGTGTGGGTCGAGCCGATGCCGGTCGCCCCGAACCTCGCGACGGCCGCCCCGGTCACGCCGGTGAGCGTCGCCGCCCCGCCGCAAAAGTACGCGCCGCCGGCCGTCAAGCCGAAGCCCGAGGACGCGGCCGGCATGGCCGGGTGGTTCGAGGCGGAGAAGGTGCGGTTCCAGGGGTACGTGGACAAGGAACTCGCCCGGCTGGAGCGGGTCCGCAAGGAGAACGCGCTGGCCGAGTCGCAGCACGAGGCGTCGTGCATCAACCGGTCGATGGACCTCAGCCGCCTGGCCGCGAACCTCGACGCCCGGCAGGGCGACCTCGCCCGCAAGGAGGTGGAGCTGGAGAAGAGCAAGGCCGCCGCCGCGGCGCGGCAGGAGCAGGTCGAGAAACTGTCCGCCGGGTTCTCCGAGCGCGAGGAGAAACTGCAAGAACTCGAGTCCCGCCGGAACCAACTGGAAGAAGAAGCGGCGACGCTCTCGGCGTTGGTCGCGGAGCTGCGGCCGGCGGTGCAGCAGCTCGAACTCCGCAAGACCGAGGCCGAGACGATCCGGGCCGAGATGAAGGCGAAGCAGACGACGCTCGACCGCCGGCTGATCGAGGTCGGCCGGGCCGAGCTGGCGATGCAGAAGCGGATGGCCGAACTCGACGAGATGGAGAAGACGCTGCAGTCCGAACTGGAGCAGCGGGAGGCCGACCTGGAGCGGCAGCGGGCGATGCTGCTGGAGGAAGTCCGGTCGCTGCGGACGCGGATGCCGGCCGAGCCGCCGCCGCGGGTGGCGGCCGACGCGCCGACGCCGTTCCCGCGGTCGCTGAGTCCGGCCAACCTGGCGGCGCTCATGCAGCGCAAGATCGAGAAGGTCGAGCAGATCGAGGCCGAGGCCGCGACGACCTGACGCCGGCTCACTAGGATGACGGCCCGCTACTTGATTGTCCCCCGTGACGCACATCGACGCGGCGACGAGGTTCCCGGCCCACGGAGGACGGCCATGTCCGACACGGAACCGCATGACGCGCTAACCGACACGCACGCCCCGCTGCCGCCCGCCCCGCCGGACGAGTGGCGGCAGTGCGCCGTCGAAACGCTGGACGAGGCGACGGACGTGCTCGACCAGTTGGAGAACCACCACGTCCGCGAGTTCACGCTGGAGCCGCGGTCCGACCGGGAGTTCGTCATCCGCTGGCGGTCATAGTAGTAGGCACACTCCGTGTGCCGTCTCGTTCATGCACCCGGCGAGTTCGCCCGAGTCGCTGCGACCGACAACAGACGGCACACGGAGTGTGCCTACTACTATGGTCGGCCGCAGCGACCCGGATGTACTTACCGCAACTGACAGCAGACGGCACACGGAGTGTGCCTACTACTTTGTGGCCGCTTGACACGGCCCGGCCGGTTTGCGATGCTCAAGGTCCACCCCCACCCGGCGACCGCCCCGCCGTCCCGCCCCGCCTTCACGTCCCGGAGCCTGCCATGTTCCGCCTCGACCTCGGCCGCACCGGCCGCTACTGCGACGGCCTGGACCGCCGCAGCTTCCTGTCCCTCGGCATCGCCGGCATGGCCGGCGTCGGGCTGCCGCAACTGCTCGCCGCGAAGGACGCGTCCCCGACCAGCAAGAAGACGTCCGTGATCCTCATCTGGCTCGACGGCGGGCCGGGCCACATGGACATGTACGACATGAAGCCGGACGCCCCGGCCGAGTACCGCGGCCTCTGGAAGCCGATCCGCACCCGCGTCCCCGGCTTCGACATCACCGAACTCTTCCCCAAGCAGGCGCAGCTGACCGACAAGTTCTCGATGGTCCGGTCGCTCCACCACGACACCGGCGACCACTTCGCCGGCGGCCACCGGATGCTGACCGCGAAGGACCTGGGCGTCAGCGGGGCGAACACCGGGCAGAAGTTCCCTGGCATCGGCGCGATCGTCAACCGCGAACTCGGCCCGCGGCGGCCGGGGATGCCCGGCTACGTCGCCGTGCCTTACGCCGCGAGCATCGGCCTCAACCCCGGCTACTTCGGCGGCAACACCCTCGGCCCGCAGAACAACCCGTTCCCGACCGGCGGCGACCCGAACGCCCCCGGCTTCCAGGTCCAGAACCTGAACCTCGCGAACGGCCTGACGCTCGACAAGCTCGAAGACCGGCGCTCGCTCTCGTCCCGGTTCGACGCGGCGAAGCGGCAGCTCGCCCCGGCCGCCGAGTCCGGCGCGATGGACCGGTTCTCCCGCGAGGCGTTCGACTTCGTCACCGGCGCGACGGCCCGCAAGGCGTTCGACCTCGGCCGCGAGGACCCGAAGCTCCGCGACCGGTACGGCCGCAACGGGTGGGGCCAATCGACGCTCCTCGCCCGCCGGCTGGTGGAGGCCGGCTCGACGTTCGTGACCGTCCACCTCGGCGGGTGGGACCACCACTGGGACCTGAAGAAGGGGTACGAGGACTACCTGCCGAAGGTGGACGCGCTGACGGCGACGCTGTTCGAGGACCTGGCCGACCGCGGGCTGCTGGACACGACGCTCGTGGTGCTGTGCGGCGAGTTCAGCCGGACGCCGAAGATGAACGACGGCGGCAACGGCGGCGCGCCGATGAGCATGGGCACGCCCGGCCGCGACCACTGGGGGAACGCGATGTTCTGCCTCATGGGCGGCGGCGGCGTGAAGGGCGGCCGCGTCGTCGGCTCGACGAACAAGCTCGGCACGGAGCCGCACACGCGGGCCGTGACGCCGTCGAACGTCCACGCGACGATCTACCAGGTGTTGGGCATCGACCCGAAGCTGCACCTCATCGACCCGACCGGCCGCCCGACGCCGGTGCTCGACGACCCGGACCCGATCCACGAGCTGTTCTGACGGGTCGCTCGCCACGCCTTCGCGCCGTCGAACCGCGTCCGGGGGATCAGTTCCAGTTGTATCTCCTGGCGCTTAGAATAACCCGATGCTCCGGCCCGACGCCCCCGCCCTGGTCCTCGCCCCGATGGAGGGGGTCACCGACGCCCCGATGCGGGCCGTCCAGGGGGCCGGCGGGGCGTTCACGTTCGCCGTGTCCGAGTTCCTCCGCGTCGCCCAGGTCCCACTCCCCCGCGGCGTCCTGCTCCGCCACGTCCCGGAACTCCGCGCCGGTGGCCGGACCCCGACCGGCCTGCCCGTCCAGGTCCAGCTGCTCGGCGGCGACCCCGGCCTGTTGGCCGAATCGGCCGGCGTCGCCGCCGCCGCCGGGGCGGCGGCCATCGACCTGAACTTCGGCTGCCCGGCCCCGACCGTCAACCGGCACGACGGCGGGGCCACGCTGCTCCGCTACCCGCGGCGGATCCGGGACATCGTCGCGGCCGTCCGGGCGGCCGTGCCGGCCGGCGTGCCGGTGTCGGCGAAGTTGCGGCTCGGGTGGGACCGGGTGGACGCAATCTTCGAGAACGCGGAAATGGCGGCCGCGGGCGGGGCGGCGTGGGTCACCGTCCACGCCCGGACGCGGACGCAGGGGTACGCCCCGCCCGTGTACTGGCCGCTCGTCGGCCGGGTCCGCGAACAACTGAACGTCCCGGTGGTGGCGAACGGCGACATCCGGACGGTCGCGGACTTCCGCCGCTGCCGCGACGAGACGGGCTGCCGGCACTTCATGCTCGGCCGCGGGGCGGTGGCCGACCCGCGGCTGGCGGCGGGGGTGGCGGCCGAGCTGGGGCTGATCGCGCCCCCGCGGGTCGCGGCGATCGACTGGCCGGCCGAGGTGCGGCGGCTACTCGCGTGGACGCCGGCCGGGGCGGACGCGGGGGCGGTGAAGCGGGTGAAGCAGTGGCTGCGGATGGCGGCCGCCCACGGCACGTTCGCCCGGTTCGACGCGGTGAAGCGGGCGGCCGGCGTGGCCGAGCTGCTGGCCGCCCTGGGCGAGCCGGCCGGGCCTCAGCGGTCCCCCTCGGCGGCCCGCTCGGTGAACGACTTCACCCCGTCCGCCGGCCACGCCTTCAACGACTCGACCGCGAACTCCCCCGTCACCGTCAGGTAGTTGTCGAACAGCAACTCGACCGCGTAGGACTCGGCCGGCCGCGCGAGCCGGACCGCCGGCGGCTGCCGCTCCCAGTCGTTGAAGCCGCCGATACCGGTCCACCGGACCAGGACGCCGTTGAGGTAGCACTCCGCCCACCCGTCCTTGACGACCACGGTGACGGCGTCGGCCGCGGCCGGCGTCCGGCGGACGTGCGGGATGCGGTAGGTGCGGTGGGCCTTCGCGTTATGCCGGAGGGCCGCCCGCTCGTACTCGCCGAGTGTCACCAACTCCCGCACGTTGGCCCGCGGCGGCCCGGAGGCGCGGACGGCGAAGCACGACAGGTCCGGCGCGACGCACCGCACCCCGAGGTACTGAATGTACGTCGCCGTGTTCGGGTTCGCCGCGGTCGGCCGGCCGACGAGCTCGAGGACGAAGTCCTTCGGCAACTGGCCGAGGGCCGGGCTGCCGGCCAGCGACTCGGCCGGCACGGTCACCTTCAGCCCGCCGCGGTCGGGTGCCGCCGTCGCCCCCGCGTCCAGCTTCCGGCCGACCTTCGCCGCGTCCGCCGGCTTGCGGAAGTCGAGGTCGAGGACCGGCTTCACCTTGCCCACGTCCGGCGGGCCGTAGATCAGCCGGACGCGGTCGAGCTTCGGCTCCTTGTCGGTCCCCCCCGTGGTCGGGAGGGCCTTCAGGTACAGGTCGGCGGCGTGCCGGCGGACGCCGAACTGGTCGCGGCCGGCGAGGCCGTCGGCCACCGCCCACCAGGCGTCGCCGGCCGCCCGGAGCGGGCCGGGGAGCGGGCCGACCGCCTTCTCGGCCGCGGCCGCCGCCTTCCACCCGGCGGCGTCGGCCTTCTCCAGGTACGCGAGGGCCAGGTCCCACCGGTAGTCGGTCAGGGCGAGGTGCTTGCCGCGGGCGAAGTTGGCGGCCGGGTCGTTCGGGTCCGCCTTCAGCGCGGCGAGGGCGGCCGCCTGCGGGTCGGCCGGCGGCGGCGGGTCGGCCGGCGGGAGCGCGACGGCCCCCGGCAGCGGCCACGCGGTTAGCGACGCGAACTCCACGACCGGCGGCTTGTCCTCCTTGTTCCGCCACAACTCGAACGCCGTGTCCGCCGGGCCGACGACCGCGGGCAGGTCGAACGGCAGGCCGGCGGCCGTCCCGTTCAGGTGGACTTCCGCCCGCCGCCCGCGGACGACGACCGTGTACTCGTCGAACTGCCCCCGCGGGTTGGCCGCGGCGATGCTGAAGTGCCGCCCGCCGACGATCGAAACGCTATCGTTCGGCGACTGCTGGACGAACGGGCCGTTGGGGGTGAACTTGAACGCCGTCCGGGTCTTGGCCGGCGTGCGGGCGTCGAAGTGCCAGTGCAGCGCCCCGCCGTCCGGGTCCACGAACCGGAACTTCAGCGCCACGACGAACTGGTCGGGCACGCGGCCGAACGTCCCCGGCACGGCGGACCAGTTGTTCGCCCCGGCGTGCCGCAGGAGGAACGCGCCGCCGTCGAGCCGGACCGGCTTCCCGTCGATCGTCGTTTTCGGGTCGCGGAAGTCGTAGGCGAATAGCGGCTTCACCCCGGTCAGGTCCGGGAGCTGCGGCAGGGCGGGCCGGACCGCCTCGGCCGGCGGCGCGACGACCGGGGCGGCCGCGGGCGGGTCGGCCGCGGCCGGCGGCGGGTCCGTCGGCCGCTCGACCTCGACGGCGGCGACCGGGCCGCCCGGCTCGGGCTTCGGCCGCCGGTCGGCCAGCAGGAACACGGCCGCGACCCCGGCCGCCACCGCCACCAGCCCGCCCGCGACCAGCGGCCACGACCGGCCGGACCGGGACCGCGACCGGGCCGGCGGGTCCTCCGAGACCACGTCCGACCAGACCGCGGTGACGGTCGGGGCGGTCTGGTCGGCCGGCCGGAGGTACTCGTCCAGGGCGGCCGCGAACGCCGTCATCGACGGGAACCGGTCGCCCGTCTCCTTCGCCATCGCCCGCCGGCAGATCGCGGCCAGCCGCGGGTCGGCGTCCGGGCGGAACTCGGCCACCGGCGGCACCGGGGCGGTCAGGATTTGCCCCATCACCATGCCGACCGCCCCGCGGTACGGGACGCGGCCGGTGAGCAACTCGAACAGCACCACGCCCAGGGCGTACACGTCCGCGGCCGGGCCGATCTTGTCCACCTCCCCGCGGACCTGCTCCGGGGCCATGTAGCTCGGCGTGCCGAGGACCGCCCCGGCGTGCGTCAGCTTCGCCTCCTGCGCGTCGGCCTCGGGGTCGGCCACCCGCTTGGCCAGCCCGAAGTCCATCACCACCGGCTCGCCGGCCGGCGTCACCATCACGTTGCCGGGCTTCAGGTCGCGGTGGACGATCCCCTTGTCGTGCGCCGCCTGCAGCGCGCGGGCGACGGTCCGGGCGAGGTCGGCCGCCCGCCGCTCCGGCATCGGCCGGTCCGGGTCGATCTCGGCGTCCAGCGGCTTCCCGTCGATGAACGCCATCGTGATGAACGGCCGCCCGTTCTGCCGGCCCACGTCGAACACGGTGCAGACGTTCGGGTGGGCCAGCCCGGCGGCGGCCTGCGCCTCCCGGAGGAACCGCTCGACCCGCTTCGGGGACACGTCGGCCGCGAACGTGGGAATCTTCAGCGCCACCCGCCGGTGCAGGGCGGTGTCCTCGGCGAGGTAGACGGCCCCCATGCCGCCGCGGCCGAGCCGCCGGAGGATGCGGTACCGGCCGAACGCGGCCGGCAGCTTCGGGAACGGGTCGTCGGCCGGGCCGCCCGGCGGGGTGTCCGCCGGCCCGCCGTCCTGCGTCGGGCCGGCGACGAACGCCCGCCCGCACACCTTGCACCGCACCGACCGCCCGGCGAACCCGTCCGGGGCGAGCGACACCTTCGCGCACGCCGGGTTCGGGCACTGAATCGAGACGGGCATCGGAGGGAACCTCTCGACCGGTTCGGGCGGGCGGACCTCCTCAATCTTAGAGCAGAATTTCCGCGGCCGCCCCGAACGGTCACACGTACCGGTCGAGAAACTCCTTCGCCTTGCGGGCCGTGTTTACCGCGTCGTAGCTGTGGCGGCTCAGCTCGACCGACACCATCCCCTTGTAGTCGATCGCCTTCAGGGCCGCGAACACGTCGATGAAGTTCACCTCCCCCTCGCCGAACAGGAGGTGGTCGTGGACGCCGGCCCGCATGTCCTCGACATGGACGTTCCACAGGCAGTGCTTCCAGGCTTCGATGTGCTTGCCGACGGGCAGCTCGTTCTGGCAGACGAGGTGGCCGATGTCGAGCGTGAGGCCGAAGTGCGGGTGGTTGACCTTCGCGTGCAGCTCGGCGAACGTGTCCATCGTGTCGATGAACATCCCCGGCTCCGGCTCGAACGCGAGGCGGACGTCGCGGTCGGCGGCGTAGTCGGCCAGCAGTCGGCATCCGTCCACCAGCCGTTTCATCCGCTCGCCCGACGATGCCGTGTCCGTTGCTGCGCCGGACCAGAAGGAAATGATTCCTAACCCGCCACGATTGTGGAGTAACTCTCGAGAGGCGAGTACGACATGCCGACTAAGGAAATCGGCCCGCTTGCGCCGGTCAGCGGGGTCGGCAGAAATCAGTGTGGGTTGGTGTTTCTTCCGCGTATCGAGCGTGAAGCGTGAACCCGTCTCGATGATCGACCGCAATCCGTGCCGCTCACAGGTGTCACTAAGCGTCGCAGATTGCCGCAGGTAATCGTCGGACGTAGGGTCGGCGTGGTTCACGTCGGGTGTAAAGGCGACGCCGCGGTAGCCCAGCTCGGCGATGATTTCGAGCGCGTCGCTCAGCCGGTGGTGGGCGAACCCGTTCGTGTTGTACCCGAGGATCATGCCGCCAGTATCGCGGACGGCAGCCGGGCGGGAAAGGCGATTCTTGATAGTGAACAAGTTTATATTATACCGGTCGCGTCAACCCAGGTGGCGATTCCGCCACGGGGGGCCACCCGTGGCGGTGGCGGCGGTGGCGGCGGAGCCTGTCAAGTTGGCAGGCCGTGGGCAACTCCGCCTTGCGGTCGGGCCTCACGCCCTCTTAGACTTCGCCGTCCCCGGCACGGAGGCCGACGGTGTACTTCCACGCCCAGACGTTCCTGTACCTATTCCTGCCGACCGTGCTGGCCGCGTACTACCTCGTCCCGGCGGCGCGGATCGGGATTCGCAACGGGTTCCTCTTCGGGGCGAGCCTGTTCTTCTACGCCTGGGGCGAGAAGGAATTCGTCGCCGTCCTGTTCGGCTCGCTCGTCGTCAACTTCGCCCTCGCGAAGCGGATCGAACACTCCTCGGGCCGCAAGTTGTGGCTCGCCGTCACGGTCTTCGCCAACCTCGCGCTGCTGCTGTGGCTGAAGTACGCCGGGTTCCTCGCCGGCATCGTCGGGCTGACGCCGCCGGTCGTCCATCTGCCGATCGGCGTGTCGTTCTTCACGTTCCAGGCGATCAGCTACGCCGTGGACGTTTATCGCCGCGACGTGCCGGCGGAGCGGAGCTTCCTGCGGTTCGGGCTGTACGTGTTCCTGTTCCCGCACCTCATCGCCGGGCCGATCGTCCGGTACGCCGACCTCGCGGCAAGCCTGGCGACCCGCGACCACACGCTCGACCGGTTCGCCGACGGCGTGCGGCGGTTCACGACCGGCCTGGCGAAGAAGGTGCTGCTCGCGGACACGCTGGCCGTCGTCGCGGACCAGGCGTTCCGGCTGCCGCCGGCGGACCTCGCGATGTCCGCGGCGTGGGTGGGGATGCTCGCGTACTCGCTGCAAATCTACTTCGACTTCTCCGGCTACTCGGACATGGCCATCGGCCTCGGGAAGATATTCGGGTTCGAGTTCGCTGAGAACTTCCGCCACCCGTACGCGGCGGCGAGCGTCACCGACTTCTGGCGGCGGTGGCACGTCAGCCTGTCGAGCTGGTTCCGCGACTACGTGTACGTCCCGCTCGGCGGCAACCGCGGCAGCTCCGTCGCGACGTACCGGAACCTGCTGATCGTGTTCGTGCTGTGCGGCCTGTGGCACGGGGCGAACTGGACGTTCCTGGTGTGGGGCGTGTGGCACGGGGCGTTCCTGATTCTGGAGCGGCTGATCGCATTCCCGAAGCGGTCGCAGGAGTCAACTCTTTCTCCCTCCCCCCTTGGGGGGGAGGGCCGGGGAGGGGGGTGGGCGGGTGCAACCACCGGCGGGAGTTCCCAGCCCGCGGCCCCGCTTAGGGGGGGGGGGCGCCCCCCCCCCCCCCCCCCCCCGGCGCGCCCGCCCGGCGGCGGCGGGCGCCCGCCCGGGCGCCGGCCGCGCCG
>NZ_JCABYM010000032.1:69041-106133 GCF_059499385.1 Limnoglobus sp.
TTCCCAGCCCGCGGCCCCGCTTACCCCCCTCCCTAACCCTCCCCCCCAAGGGGGGAGGGAACAAGACGGCCCCTGTTTGACCCACGCCTTGGTCGGCATCACATGGCTGGCGTTCCGCCACCTGTTCACGCTCGTCGTCGTACTCCTCGGCTGGGTGTTCTTCCGCGCTCAAACACTGGAGCAAGCCGGCGGCGTCTTCGCGGCGCTGTTCGGCCTCTCGGACGGCAGCCACGTCGCCGGTGACATCCTCACGAACGCCGGGCGGCTGGCCCTCGCCGTCGGGTGCGTGGCCTGCCTGCCGGTGCTGTCGTGGGCGAAGGGCCGGCCGTGGCTGGCCCTCGCCGGCCTCGTCGTGCTGATGCCGCTCGCGGCCGCGTGGATCGCCGGCAGCACGTACTCGGCGTTCATCTACTTCCGGTTCTAATCCCCATGTGCCATTTCCCGCCTCACCCCCGCCTGTCGCGCCCGGCCCGCCGGTGGACCGACGTGGCCGCCGTCGCCGCGTTCGCGCTGTTCCTGGCCGTGCCGCTGGTCGGCTACCTGTTCCGACCCGCGGCGTTCCCGGCGAACGAGAACCGCGAGCCGTGGCCGAGGCCGCCGTGGCCGACGGAACGGTGGAAGGCGAAGACGTTCCCGCCGATGTTCGACGCGCACTTCAACGACCACGTCGGGTTCCGCAGCGAGCTGCTCGACCTGCGGCGGAACGTGCTGCTCGAAACGCTCGGCGACTCGACCTCGGACAAGGTCTGGATCGGGGAAGACGGCTGGTTGTTCGTCTACAACTTCGGGCCGCAGGAACTCGCCCGCATGGGAATCGACGCCGACGCGCGGGTCCGCGACTGGGCGGCGGCGTTCGCCGAGCGGCGGGATTGGCTGGCGGCGCGGGGCATGAAGTACGTCGTCGTCGTCGCCCCAGAGAAGGCGAGCGTTTACCCGGAGCGCCTGCCCGCGGCCGTCCGCCGCCACCCGCCGTTCGTCGGCACGCCGGGCCTGGCGGAGAAGTTCGCCGTCGTCGATCCGCTGCCGTCGCTGCTCGCGGCGAAGGCGGCCGGGACGCAGGTTTACATGAAGAAGGACTCGCACTGGACGGACGCCGGGGCGTTCGTGGCGTACCGCGAACTCGGCCGCGTGCTGGGGTACGACGTGCCGGGCTTCCGGGCGAAAACCTTCGAGCAGTTCCGCGTCGTCCCCGGCGTGTACGCGAAGGCCGACCTCGCGCACACCCTCGGCCGCCCGCCGGCGGCCTGCACCGAGGCCGCGGACGAGTACACGGCCCCCGGCGTGCCGGCCGGGACGCCGCCGGCCGGGGCGTTTCAAGCGTCGGCGGAGCAAACTTGCGAGCGGCTGAAGCACGTCGAATCGCGGGTCACGGAATCGGCGTCCGGCGTCGGCCGGGCCGTGCTACTGACCGACTCGTTCGGCGGGAGTCTGCACCGGCTGCTCGCCACCGACTTCCGCCGCCTCGCGGCCGTCGGCACTTACGGCTTCCCGACGACCGCGATTGAGGCGGAGAAGCCGGACGTGGTGATTCAGTTGATGGTGGCCCGCACGATGGTGCTGTTCCCGCCGCAGCGGATCGCGACAATGGCCCCATGACGTGGGCGACGCAAACGATCCACGGGAAGCCGGTCGCCGTGTTCGCGCCGCCGGAGGCGCGGTTCACGGTTCTGTATCTGCACGAACACGACGAACCGGTCCCGACGGCCAACGCGGAGCTGACGGCCGCGCTCGGCGAGCATCGGCTCGCGTGCCTCGCCCCGCACGACGCCGGCGCGTGGTGGGCGAACCGCGTCCACCCGCCGTTCGACCCGACCGTCACCGCCGAAGCCTTCCTGCTGCAACTGCTTTCCTCTCCCCCGCTCGCATCCCTGGGCGGGCAGGCGGCCGTCCGGCTCGGGTTCCGTCACCCGCGGCTCGTCCCCGTCGTCGCGGCGTGGGACGCGGACTTCGACTTCCACGAGCGATACGGCAACGGCTCGTCGCTGGACGAGCTTTACGCGCGGAAGGAGCAGGCCCGGCAGGACACGGCCGTCCTCCAGGTGCGGCAGAACGATTACCCGCCGCATGTCTGGTTCGGCTGCCCGGCGGATTCCGAACGGTTCCGCGGCAACGACCGGCTGCACGAGAAGCTGGCCGCCGTCGGCGTGCCGCACGAGTTCGTGACGGCCGAAGCCCGGCCGTTCGCGGCGATGGTGGCGTTCGCCGCGGACGCGCTGTCGAAACAATCGCGCCGGCTGCTGTGACCCCTTCACGAAACCTTCACGCGGCCCGCGTTGTAGCTTCGCCCCCGGTCCGTAGGATGCCCGGAAACGTACCCGGAGCTTGCCGATGCCTCTCTCCCGCCGCCACTTCACGAAGCTACTGCTCGTCGCCCCGCTCGCCGCGGCCGGGTGCGGGGACGGCGGGTCCGGGTCCGGCGGGTCCACCGAGGGCGGCCCGCCGGTCCGCGTCAGCGCCGGCGGGGCGACGTTCGTGGACCCGATCATGCGGGCGTGGGCGAAGGACTACCGCAAGGCGAAGAAGACCGAGATCGACTACATCAAGAGCGGGTCCGGCAAGGGCATCAGCGACGTGACGGCCAAGACCATCGACTTCGGCTGCACCGACGCCCCGATGAGCAAGAAGGAGTACGAGGCCGCGAAGGCCGCCGGCGGCGACGTACTCCACATCCCGGTGACGATGGGCGCGGTCGCCATCGTCTACAACCTGCCCGGCGTCGAGAAGCTGAACCTCACCGGCCCGGTCCTCGCGGACATTTACCTGGGCAAGGTCGCGAAGTGGAACGACAAGGCGATCGCGGACCTGAACGCCGGCGCGACCCTGCCGGACAAGGCCATCGTCGCCGTCCGCCGGGCCGAGTCGAGCGGGACGACGAACATCTTCTCCGAGTACCTGTCGAAGGTCAGCGGCGAGTTCAAGGAGAAGGTCGGCACGACGAAGGAGATGAAACTGACCGGCGGCGTCGGCCAGCAGGGGAACGACGGCATCGCCGGGTTCGTCAAGAACAACGCCGGGGCCATCGGGTACGTCGAGCTGGCCTACGCGAACAAGAACCAGATTCCGACCGCGCTCTTGAAGAACAAGGCCGGCAAGGCGGTCGGCCCGAACGCCGACAGCGTGACGGCGGCGGCCGCCGCGGCGATGGGCGAGAAGCCGACGGCCGAGCCGTACACGCTGCACGACCTGACGTTCTCCCTGACGGACGCGGCCGGCGACGCGAGCTACCCGATCGTCGGCATCAGCTACGCGATCCTGTTCGCGAAGCAGTCGAAGGACAAGGGGCCGGCCGTCGTGGACTTCCTGAAGTGGGTCGTGGCCGACGGGCAGAAGCTGGCGACCGAGCTGGACTACGCCCCGCTCCCGGCCGACCTCGGCAAGAAGGCCCAGGCGAAGCTCGACGGCGTGACGTTCGAGTGACCTGACTTCCGAAGTCCGGCTTCGACTGCGGAAGTCGATCCCGCGCGGGGGCGGTCCTTCCCGGTCCCATAGCCCTTCGCCCCGCTCGACTTCCGAAGTCGAAGCCGGACTTCGGAAGTCGGGGTTCCGCTCACCGCCACGACATCCCTCATGCCCACCGCCACCTCGCCGCCGCCGCCCGTCCGCCCCTCCGCCACCCTGGGCGACGTGCTGTTCCGGCTGCTCTGCCAGTCGGCCGGCGGGTTCGTCCTGCTCGTCGCGTTCGCCCTCGTCGGCGTCCTCTTCTGGCAGGCCCGGCCGTTCCTGTTCGGGTCGAACCCGGCGCAACTGTTCACCAGCAGCGACTGGAACCCGGCCCAGGGGCGGTACGGCGCGCTCGTGTTCATCTACGGCACGCTCGCCACGTCGATCATCGCCATGGCCGTCGCCGTGCCGCTCGGCGTCGGGGCGGCCGCGTACCTGTCCGAGATCGCCACCGGCCGGCTGCGGAAGGTCTGCTCGTTCCTGCTGGAGCTGCTCGCCGCGATCCCGAGCGTGGTGTACGGGTTCTGGGGCATCGAGTTCCTCGCCCGCCGCGGGACGCGGCCGCTGTTCGAGGCGATCGGGCTGGAGAACACGGCCGCCGGGCAGGGCATCCTCGCGGCCGGGCTAGTGCTGGCGGTCATGATCCTGCCGTACATCACGGCCGTCAGTTACGACGTGTGCCAGGCCGTGCCGCGGAGCCAGCGGGAGGGGTCGCTCGCCCTCGGGGCGACCCGGTGGCAGACGATCTGGCGGGTCGTGCTGCCCTACGCCCGGCCGGGGATCATCGCCGCGTGCTTCCTCGCCCTCGGCCGCGCCGTCGGCGAGACGATGGCCGTCACGATGGTCATCGGCAACGCGCAAGACCTGCAGTTCTCCATCGCCGGGACCGGGGACGCGATCCCGAGCGCCATCGCGAAAATCCTTCCCGAAACCGCCCCGGCCGACACCGTGAAGCGGGCGGCACTGATCTCCCTCGGCCTGCTACTGCTCGTCATCACGCTCGTCACGAACGTGGCCGCCCGGCTCATCATCCGTTGGCTGAGCAGGCCGAAGGCGACGACCGCGCGAACGGAACCGGACGCGGCGGACGGACCGAAGGACGCGGTGAGCTTGCCGACGCCGACGCCGATGACGCCGGCGGAGGCGGCCCGCGCCCGCCGCCGACAGCTGCGGACGGACGCCGTCATGCGGAAGGTGCTCGCGCTCTGCCAGCTCGTCACCGTCATCCCGCTGTTCCTGATCCTGGGGTACATCGCGTACCAGGGGGCGGCCGGGGTGGACCTGAAGTTCTTCACGAACGAGCCGGACGACGGCGGCCTCGGCCACGCGATCTGGGGGAGCGTCCGGCTGGTGGCGCTGGCGACGGCGTGCGCCGTCCCGGTCGGCGTGTTCGCGGCCGTGCTGCTGTCCGAGTACCGGAACAGCCGGTTCGTGCCGGTCGTGCGGTTCGTCGCGGAGCTGCTCGGCGGCGTGCCGTCGATCGTGATCGGCGTGTTCGCCTACGCGGTGCTGGTCTACCCGATGTGGGCGGCGAAGCCGTGGGGCTACTCGGCGTGGGCCGGCGCGTTCGCGCTCGCCGTGATGATGCTGCCGGTCGTCATCCGCGCGTCCGAGGAGGCGATGCGGCTCGTCCCGAACGGCCTCCGGGAGGCGAGCTACGCCCTCGGCGCGACGCGGTGGCAGACGGTCGTGCGGGTCATCATCCCGGCCGCGCTGCCGGCGATCATCACCGGCGTTCTGCTCGCCGTCGGCCGCATCGCCGGGGAAACCGCGCCGCTGCTGCTGACGGCCTACGGGTCGAACTACTGGCCGCGGTCGCTGAACGACCCGACGCCGTTCCTGCCGTACTACATCTTCAACTACTCGAAGCAGCCGGACGGGTCCGACGAGATTCGCCTCGCGTGGGCGGCGGCGTTCGTGCTGCTGGTGCTCATCATCCTGCTGAACCTCGTCACCCGCCTCGCGGCCGGCAAGCGGGTCGTCGCCGCGTCCCAGGCGGCGTGAGGCGGCGACGACCCGCGACCCCTCACTTCGCCACGAACCGGACGGCGTCGGCGATGACGTGGCCGTCCGTCCCGGTCGTGCGAACCTCGACCCATCCGCCGTCGCCGGCGGCGAACGAGAACGTGCCGAGCGACAGCCCGCCGTCGGCGTGCGGCTTCCGTTGGTTCACGGTCACCGTCTTCTCGCCGTCCGCGGACGCCACAACGACCGGCACGTTCGTCGCCCGGTTCGCGTTCGCGCTGAAGTGCAGGAACACCTCGTACTTCCCGGCCTTCTCCAGCTTCGGCGTGAACCGCACCGACTTCTTCCCCTTCTGCTCGTTGTTGTCGTGCAGGTAGCCGTTGCCGACGAAGTGCCCGGTGCTGGCGGAGAACGCCCAGTCGCCGGTCTGCTTCGCCGCGGTCTCGTCGATCACGACGCCGGCCAGCTTCTTCGGATCGACCCCCTTCGCGCCGGGGCCGCCCTGGTAGTCGAGGACCTGCTTGTCCGCCAACATCTGCTTCTTCAGCTTCTCGTAGCTGACCTTCTGCACCGGCACGTTGTCGTCGATGGCGATCACCGCCCCGGTCGCGGCGCTCTGGCCGAGGACCATGAACACCGGCTCCATGCGGATCGACCCGTAGGCGATGTGCGAGCTGCTCACGCACACCGGGACGAGCAGGTTCGGGCACTCCGCCGCCTTCGGCACGATCGACAGGTAGCTGATCTGGTACGGCCCGCCGGGGCTGACCTGCACGTCGCCTTCATTTTGCACGAAGCCTTCCGGCGTCACGTACCGGGCGCAGTTGTGCGAGTCCATGTTGTACGACCCCATCCCGACAGACTGCGGCGTCGGCCGCTGGCGGCGGCAGTCGGCCTCCGTGTGAACGTAGTCGCTGACCATCCGCCGGGCCTCGCGGACGTAGATCTGGTGCGGCCAGCCACCGGTCTCCGTGAACTCGTCCTTCGGCAGCCCCCACTTCGCCATCTGGTCGCGGACTTCCTTCGGCACGCGCGGGTGGTTCGCGAGCGACCACATCAGGCCCTTCTGGTAGACCTCGTGGTCCTTCACGATCTTGTCCCGCTCGGCGTAGGTCGCGTCCGGGTAGGCGTGGTTCTGGCCGATGAAGTCGGTGCTGACGGCGCAGTTGTTGTTCGTGTCCGTCTTGCCGTTCGGCATCATGTCCGGCTTCATCGGGAACCGCTTGTCCCCTGCCTCGAAGTTCCGGAACAGCAACTCGTACTTCGCCTCGTCGTACCCGTCCGGCTTCGGGAACGGGACGCGATTCTCCGGCACGTTGCTCATACACATGCGGAAGCAGAAAGCCTGAAGGCGTTTGTCGGCCTCGCCGTCAGCGGCCAGCTCATCGTCCTTGTCTAGGCCGAAAATGACTCCGCTCTTCGGGTCGCCAGGCTTCTTGTACGGATCGACCTTCACGATAAAGCGGTGGTTATGCTGGTTCCACTTGCGGGCGACGCCGTTGAGCGTCTCGCCGTAGGCCTTGTTCGCCTCGCGACCGTAGGTGTAGGTCGAGCCGGACAAGGACATCAAGTCGCCTTCGTAGGTCGCATCGATGAACATCTTGCCTTCAAACGTCTTGCCGGATTCCATTTTGATCGATGTGATTCGTTTGCCCTCGAACTTCACACCATTGTGGCGCTTGTTGATGTTGTCGAATGACAGGTCGAGCCGTTCGCCCTCGACGAGCGGGACCTTCGCCTCGGCCAGCATCTCGCGAAGCAATTTCTCCGCGACGGCCGGCTCGAACGTCCACATCGCGTCCTCGTCTTTGCGGTAGTTCTTGTACTGCTCCGGCTTCTCGTGCTTCCACGCGGCCGGGTTGTCGTAGTGCTTCTTCACCCGCTGGTAGAACTCGCGGGACAGGCCGCCGACGACTGCCTTGTTCCCGCTGTCCGTGTACCCGAGGCCGCCGCTCGTCAGCCCGCCGACGTGCTTCGTCGGTTCGATGAGGACGACGGACTTGCCGAGCCGCTTGACCTGGATGGCGGCGGTGACGCCGCCGGACGTGCCGCCGTAGACGACGACATCGGCTTGGTCGGCGCGGGCGACGGGGGCGAGAAGCAAAAGTGAGATGAAGACGCGGAGCATGGGAGGGTTCCACAAAGTAGTAGGCACACTCCGTGTGCCGTCTCCTTCACGCCGCGGAGACCTTCACGGAGTCGTTGCGACCGATAGCAGACGGCACACGGAGTGTGCCTACTACTGTGTGCCCGACGCGGTGGATAGGATACCGATTGACGGGTCGGACCGACCGGCGAAAAATTCTTCCCCTACGCACCTTCACTTGCGCCCCCGTTTCCGGGTAGAGTCTCCCTCATCCCAATCCCACGCACGAGAACCACGAGGGCCACATGGCGGGCAAGAGCGATAAGTCCGAACCGAAGTTCGCGAAGGACATCCTGAAGGTCCAGGCCGAGATCAACAAGGAATTCGGCGAAGGCGCGATCATGTCCCTGGGCGACGTGGAAACGTCGCTGAAGGACATCGAGGGCATCTCGACCGGCTCCCTCGCCCTCGACCTCGCGCTCGGCGGCAAGGGGCTGCCCCGCGGCCGCGTCATCGAGGTGTACGGCAACGAGTCGAGCGGCAAGACGACCATCGCCCTGCACACCATCGCCAGCGCCCAGAAGCAGGGCGGCGTCGCCGCGTTCATCGACGCCGAGCACGCCCTCGACCCGACTTGGGCACGCAAGATCGGCGTGGACCTCGAGAGCCTGCTCGTCAGCCAGCCGAGCTACGGCGAGGAAGCCCTCCGCATCGCGGAGATGCTCGTGAAGTCGAACGCCGTGGACATCATCGTCATCGACTCCGTGGCCGCCCTCGTGCCGAAGGCGGAGCTGAACAACGAGATCGGCGACTCGTCCGTCGGCGTGCAGGCCCGGCTCATGAGCCAGGCCCTCCGCATCCTGAACCCGATCATCAACAAGACGAAGACGTGCGTGATCTTCATCAACCAAATTCGCCAGAAGATCGGCGTCATGTACGGCAACCCGGAGACGACGACCGGCGGCCTCGCGCTCAAGTTCTACGCCTCCGTGCGCTTGGAGGTCCGCAAGGCGGCCCTGCTCAAGGACGGGGACGAGGCCATCGGCACGGAGATGAAGGTGAAGGTGGTCAAGAACAAGATCGCCGCCCCGTTCATGACGGCCGAGATGGAACTCTACTACGACCACGGCATCGACCTCGAGAACGACGTGCTGAAGATCGGCGAGGAGGAAGAGATCGTCACCAAGAGCGGCGCGTTCTGGAGCTACGGCGAGACGCGGCTGGGGCAGGGCAAGGACAACGCCCGCGCGTTCCTGCGGGAGAACCCGGAGCTGCGCGACGCGATCATCAAGGAGATCTTGGCCAAGCGGGCCGGGACGGTCGTGGACGTGCCGGCCATCGAGGGGGCGGACGACGAGACGGCGCTCGACGAGGAACCGGCCCCGGTCCCGAAGAAGCGGACCAAGGCGGCGACGGAGTAAACATTAAAATCGTGCAAATTATCGGGGGCAGCGGGCCGACTCGTTCGGCCCGCTGCCCCCGGCGCGTTTGCGACGATTTCTCCGATTTTGCTGATTTTTCGGGCGTATAGTTCAATCGCCGGTCGCACACTTCGCGCGGCACAGATTGTGCATTTTAACTAAAACCACCAGTTCATCCTGTTTCTCCTACTCGCCAGACAACTCTTTCGCTAAAGTCTTCGTCGTACCTGTGATCTCGTCTCGCAGGGTTGGGACCACTTCGCCCCGTGTTCCACGCGTTCATTTCACACCAGGAGTTGTTCCATGCGCCGCTCGCGTAAGAAGTCGGTTCGTCCGTTGGTTCGCCGCCCGCTCGTGTCGCTGGAGTATCTGGAAGGCCGGGAGGTGCCCGCGGCCGCGTTCGCGCTCAGCGGGACGAACCTGCTGTCGTTCGACACGGCCAGCCCGACGATCACCCAGACGACGGCGATCACCGGGATCACCGGCGGCGAGACGCTCGTGGGGATCGACTTCCGCGCCCAGAACGGGCTGCTGTACGGCCTCGGCGTGGACGCGACCAACGACATCGCGACGCTGTACGCGATCTCGACCCGTACCGGGGCCGCCACGGCCGTCGGCACGGCCGGGCAGGTGACGTTCACGACCGACGGGACGACGAAGGTGGACCTGCCGGACCCGGCGACGGTCGGGTACGGGATCGACTTCAACCCGGCGGCCGACCGGTTCCGGGTCGTGGCCGGGAGCCTGAACTTCCGGGTGAACCCGAACACCGGCGGGCCGGTGGACGGCGACAACACCGGCCTGACCAGCGGCACGGTCACCGGGACGAACCCGGACGGCCCGATCAACGCCGGGACGACGACCGTGGACGCGGCCGGGTACACGAACAACCAGCCGAACAACGGCGGCGTCACCACCCAGTACACGCTCGACGCGAGCACGGACCAACTGTTCATCCAGGCCCCGCCGAACACCGGGACGCAGACGCTCGGCCAGACGGTGACGCTCGGCGGGAGCACGCTCGACTTCACGGCCGTCAACGGGTTCGACATCCCGGCCGGGGTGAACGCGGCGGCGAGTAACACGCCCGTCGTGGCCGGCAGCGCCTTCGCGGTGCTGAACGTCGGCGGCACGACCGGCCTGTACAGCATCAACCTCGTCGATGCCACGGCGACCCTGGTTGGGAACGTCGGCACCGGGGCGACGGCGGTGAGCGGGCTGGCCGTGCAAAGCGACCTCGGCGGCCTCCCGGCGATCGCGCTCGACGCGACCGGCGGCAACCTGCTGCGGTTCAACACCGCGACGCCGGGCACGGTCACGACGCAGGCCCTCAACACGGCGGCCGTGGTCACGGGCGAAACGCTCGTCGGCATCGACTTCCGGCCGCAGACCGGCCAGCTGTACGCCCTCGGCATCGACGCCACGGCGGAAACCGGGACGCTCTACCTGGTCGATCCGCAAACCGGCGTCGTCAGCGTCGCCGTAGCCGGGACCGCGAGCGCCATCACGTTCGCCGGCGTCGATTTCCCCGACCCGGCGACCGCCGGCTACGGGTTCGACTTCAACCCGACCGTGGACCGCATCCGCGTCACCACCTCGACCGGGCTGAACTTCCGCATCAACCCGAACAACGGGCTGCCCGCGTCGGCCACGCCGGACGGGGCGATCACCGGCCTGCCCGGCGGGTCCACCGGCGTTTCCGCCACGGCGTACACGAACAGCTTCGGCCAGTCGCTGACCGGCGGCGTCACCACCCAGTACACGCTGGACGCGGCGAGCAACTCGCTGTTCATCCAGAACCCGCCGAACAACGGCACGCAGACGAACCAGCTCCCGATCACCGAGGGCGGCACGCCGCTCGACTTCACCGACATCAACGGGTTCGACATCCCGGCCGGCGTGCGGGTCGGCACCAGCGCCGCCCCGGTCGCCAGCGGGTTCGCCTACGCGTCGCTGGTCGTCAGCGGCACGACGAGCCTGTACCGGATCGACCTGACCACCGGGGCCGCCACCAACCTCGGGGCCGTCGGGGCGGGCGCGACGCCGCTCGCCGGGTTCGCGCTCGCGGACGCGGCGGCCGGGACGGTGGCGTTCGCCGCGGCCACGGCGACCGTCAACGAGAACGGCGGCACGGCCGCCCTCACGCTCACCCGCACCGGCGGCACGACCGGCGAATTGACGGTCACGGTCAACGTCACCGGCGGCACGGCCGCGGCCGGGGCCGACTTCACCGCCGGGCCGTACACCGCCACGTTCGCGGACGGCGCGACGGTCGCCACCCTCAACGTTCCGATCGCCGACGACGTGATCTTTGAAGGCAACGAGACGATCGTGCTGACGATCGCGGCGGTGAACAACGCCGCCGTCATCGGCACGCCGAACGTCAGCACGCTGACGATCACCGAGAACGACCCGCAGCAGACGTTCGCCGTCACCGACGCGCAAGGGTTCGCGCTCATCGGCGGGACGCTGTCGGCGTTCAGCTCGACCAACCCCGGCGCGTCCCTGGCCCCGATCGCGCTGACCGGCGTGACGGCCGGCGAGACGCTCGTGGCCATCGACTACCGGCCGCAGAACGGCCTCCTGTACGGCCTCGGCGTGGATGCGGCGAACGACACGGCCACGCTGTACCTCATCTCCCCGCGGGGCGGCGTCGCGACGGCCATCGGCACGGCCGGGCAGGTCACGTACACGACCGACGGGACGACGAAGGTGGACCTGCCGGACCCGGCGACCGTGGACTACGACATCGACTTCAACCCGGCCGTGGACCGCGTCCGCGTCGTGGCCGGCGGCCTGAACTTCCGCATCAACCCGAACACCGGCGCGCCCGTGGACGGCGGCGTGGCCACCGGGACGAACCCGGACGGGGCGATCAACGGCGGGACCACGACCGTCGGCGGCACGGCGTACACGAACAGCTTCCCGAACAACGGCGGGGTGACGACGCAGTTCACGCTCGACGCGAGCACGGACAAGCTGTTCGTCCAGAACCCGCCGAACAACGGCACGCAGGTGAGCGGCCTCGGGATCACGGTCGGCGGCAACCCGCTCGACTTCACGGCCGTGAAGGGGTTCGACATCCTCGCCGGGGTGAACGCCCCGGCGTCGAACGGCATCCCGGCCGCCGGGGAGGGGCTGGCCGTCCTGACCGTCGGCGGGTCGGACATCCTGTACCGCATCGACCTGACGACCGGGGCGGCGACCGTCCTCGGCCCGATCGGCGCGTCCCCGGCCGGCATCGACAGCGTCGCGTTCCAGAGCGACCTCGGCCTCGTGCCGACGATCTCGCTCGTCGCCTCGCCGTCGCCGCAGCTGGTCCGGGCGAACGACCCGGCCGGCCTGTTCACCGTGTCGGTCACCGGCGTGGCGGCCGGCGAGTCGCTCGTGGGCATCGACTTCCGCCCGCAGACCGGCCAGCTGTACGGCCTCGGGATCAACGCCACGGCCGAGACCGGCACGCTGTACCTGCTCGACCCGCAGACCGGGGCGGCCACGGCCGTCGGCACGCCCGGCGCGGTCGCGTTCCAGGACGCGGCCGGCGTCGCCGTGGACCTGCCCGACCCGGCGACCGCCGGGTACGGCCTCGACTTCAACCCGGCCGTGGACAAGCTCCGGGTCGTCACCAGCACCGGGCTGAACTTCCGCGTCAACCCGCTCACCGGGGCGGCCATCGACGGCGACCTCGGGGGCGCGGCCGGGAGCGTGGCGAACACGAACACGGACGGCAACATTAACGGCACCGGCGTCACCGGCGTCAGCGCGACGGCGTACACGAACGACTTCGGCCAGGTGGCGACCGGGAAGACGACCCAGTACACGCTCGACGACGTGACGAACAGCCTGTACATCCAGACGCCGCCGAACAGCGGGACGCAGACGGCCGCCCTGCCGATCACCCTCGGCGGCAACCCGCTCGACTTCACCGCCGTCAACGGGTTCGACATCGGGGCCGGCGTCAGCGTCGCCGCGTCCAACGCGGCGGCCGTCGGCGTCGGGCTGGCGAACCTGACCGTCGGCGGGTCGGCCGGGCTGTACCGCATCGACCTGGCGACCGGCGAGGCCGCCCTCGTCGGCACGCTCGGCAGCGGCGCGACCTCGTTCGCCGGGCTGGCGACGGCCGACACACCGGCCGGCACGATCGCGTTCACGGCCGCCGCGTTCAACAAGTTGGAAGCCGGCGGGACGCTCGACCTCACGCTCACCCGCACCGGCGGGACGGGCGGCGCGGTCACCGTCACGGTCACCCTGACCGACGGCACGGCGACCGGCGGCACGGACTTCACGGCCGACCCGATCACCGTCACGTTCGCCGACGGCGCGACCACGGCCACCGCGTCCGTCCCGCTGACGGACGACGCGCTGGACGAACTCGACGAGACGTTCACCGCGACGATCACCGCGCCGACGAACGGCGCGGTCCTCGGGGCGCAGACGACGGCCACGGCGACGATCGTGGACGACGACGGCCAACCGACGGTCAGCGTCGCCGACGCGAAGGTCGTGGAAGGCAACGCCGGCACGACGCAACTCGTGTTCACGCTCACCCTGTCGAACGCCACCTCGCAGACGGTCACCGTCACGGCCGACACGTCCGACGTGACGGCGATCGCCGGGAAGGACTACACGGCCGTCGCCGGCAAGCTCGTCACGTTCGCCCCCGGCGAGACGACGCAGACGGTCAGCATCGACGTGACCGGCGAGACGATCTTCGAGGCGGACGAGACGTTCAAGCTCGCCCTGTCCGCCCCGACGAACGCGACGCTCGGCATCCAGCCCACGGCCGTCGGGACGATCACCAACGACGACACCGCCCCGACGGTGACGATCAACAGCGTGAGCGTTGCCGAAGGGGACGACGGCACGACGGCGGCGACGTTCACCGTCACGCTGTCGGCGGCCAGCGAGGTCCCGGTCACCGTCACGGTGGACACGAAGGACGGCACGGCGAAGGCCGGGTCGGACTACACGGCCGTGGCCGGCAAGGTGGTGACCATCGCGGCCGGGGCCACGACCGCCACGTTCGCCGTGACGATCTCCGGCGACACGGTGAACGAGGCGGACGAGACGTTCACGGCCGTCCTGTCCAACCCGACCGGGGCGACGATCGCGACCGGCGGCGGGACCGGGACCGGCACGATCACGAACGACGACGCCGCCCCGACGCTGACGATCAACGACATGGCCACGTTCGAGGGGAACGCCGGCACGACGACGCTGACGTTCACCGTCACCCTGACCGGCGCGACGGACCAGACGGTCACGGTGAGCGTGGCGACGGCGGACAACAGCGCCCTGGCCGGGTCGGACTACGTCGCGCTGGCGGCGACGACGCTGACGTTCGCCCCCGGCGAGACGACGAAGACCGTCACCGTCACCGTCACCGGGGACACGGTCGTCGAGAACGACGAGACGTTCCTGGTGCAACTGTCCAACCCGACGGTCGGGACGATCGCCGACGGGACCGGGTTCGCCACCATCGTCAACGACGACAACCCGGTCGTGCCGCCGGTGAACAAGACGCTCCTGGTGGGCGTGCCGAACACGGCCATCGGGGCGGGGAGCGGGACGCCGACCGTCCGCGTCATCGACGCGGCCGGCAAGCAGCTGTCGTCCGGCCCCGGCCTGCCGGCGACGTTCACCGGCGGCGTGCGGACGGCCGTGGCCGACGTGAACGGGGACGGCACGCCGGACATCATCGTCGGCAGTGGCCCCGGCTCGATCACCCTCGTCCGCGTCCTGGACGGGGTGACGAACAAGGAAATCTTCACCGTCCAGCCGTTCGAGGGGACGTTCACCGGCGGCGTGTACGTGGCGGCCGGCGACGTGAACGGGGACGGGTTCGCGGACATCGCGATCAGCCCGGACCGGGGCGGCGGCCCGCGGGTGGACATCTACAGCGGGAAGGTCGGGTTCGCGAAGATCGACAGCTTCTTCGGGATCGACGACCCGAACTTCCGCGGCGGGGCGCGGGTGGCGATCGGCGACATCAACGGCGACGGCGTCGGCGACCTGGTCGTCGCGGCCGGGTTCCAGGGCGGGCCGCGGGTGGCGGCGTTCAACGGCAAGTCGCTCGGCACGGCCACGCGGGTGAAGCTGTTCAACGACTTCTTCGCGTTCGAGCCGACGCTCCGCAACGGCGCGTTCGTGACCGTGGGGGACGTGAACGGGGACGGGTTCGCGGACATCATCGCCGGCGGCGGGCCGAACGGCGGGCCGCGGGTGACGGCGTTCAACGCGAAGACGCTCATCTCGTCCGGCGGCGGGCAGTTGGAGTTCCTGGCCAACTTCTTCGCCGGCGACCCGAACACCCGCACCGGCGTGCAGCTGGCCGTCAAGGACATCGACGGCGACAACAAGGCCGACCTCCGCACGGTCGTCGGCGGGCAGGACCAAGTCCTGACGTTCCTCGGCAAGGACCTGACGCCGACCGGCACGCCGCCGTCCACGACGCTGGACGGGCTGCCGGACTTCAACGGCGGCGTGTTCGTCGGGTAACCGCGGCCGCAAGTTACGAAACCGTTACGGCCCGCCACTTCCGAGGGGAAGTGGCGGGCCGGGTTCGTTTTCAAAGTAGTAGGCACACTCCGTGTGCCGTTTCCTGTCGGCCTCGGCGACTCGGGCGAACGCCCCGCGACTCGGACGAACTCACCGCCACCGGCAGCAGACGGCACACGGAGTGTGCCTACTACTATGAGGGGTCGCGGCCCGGAAGACTTCCCGCTGCGGCCGGAAGGAGACGGCACACGGAGTGTGCCTATCTACTTTGTCCTTGAATCAAAATCCCCGATTTCCCCCTCGCCCGCCCGCGTTGCCGCGCCCCCGCCGGTGGGACCGGGGCAACCGCGTCGATGGTCCCAACTTGCGCGGTTGTGCCGCCGGGTGTAACTGCTTCGCCGCGTGACGGCCGGCGCGAATTCCGACCTGTGCCGACGATTCCTGTCCGGCATTGCGGGCGGCATCGGTTAGAGTTTCCCGTTGATGGCCCGCACCGGGGGACGCGCGGACGCGCACGGTGCGGCGGGCGGCGGGGCGTGCCACGGGCGGCAAAAAACGCGGCGGCGGGGACAATCCGTTCCCGCCTCAAACCCGTCTAAATGCGAGACGGATCACTACCGGACACACCACCAGACAATCGCTCATAGAGGATCGAACCATGGGTTCTCGGTTCGCTCGGTTTCGCGGCATCTCCCGCCGGCTGCTCGGCCCTAACGCCCAGGCCGCCCGCCCGGTCCCGCACCACCGGGTCGCGCCCCAGTTCGTGCAACTGGAGGACCGGGTGACGCCGGCCACGTTCGTCGTCACGAACACGCTGGACAGCGTCACCGACCTCGGCGGCGGCCTGTCGCTGCGGCAGGCCATCCTGGCGGCGAACGCGAACCCCGGCCACGACGAGATTGTGTTCAACATCCCGATCAGCCCGTCGCTGCCGTCGCTGCCGAACGACCCGACCGTCCAGTACTTCCCGATCATCCTGGCGACCACCCTGCCGGACCTGACCGACCCGCAGGGGGTGACGATCGACGCCAGCACCCAGCCGCGGGTGGACGTGACCAGCACCCGGCCGCTCGTGCAGCTGCTGCCGAACCCGAACAAGGGGGCGTTCCCGAACGAGATCGGGGCGTTCAACATCGCCGGCCAGAACAACGTCATCCGCGGGTTCGTCATCACCGGGTTCCCGGGATCGGCGATCACGTTCGTCGGCCTCGGGGCGAAGGACAACATCGTCGTCGGGAACTGGATCAACACGGACATCACCGGGACGAAGAGCTGGAACCAGGACCCGATCATCCTGGAGGCCCGGCCGCCGGGGACGCCGGAGGAGCTGACGAACTCCGGCCCGACGCCGGAGCCGATCACCGGCGTGTTCGGCAGCGCCAAGCACGTCACCGCCGGCATCACGATCCTCGGCGGGGCGAGCGGGAACGTCATCGGCGGGGTGACGGACGCGGCCGGCGTGCCGCTGATCGACGGGGCCGGGCGGCTCATCGGCGCGGGCGGGTCGATCATCCGGTTCGGCGGCGCGAACCCGCCGGGCGGCATCCCGATCACGATGGAGATCAACCGGAACGTCATCTCCGGCACGCCGGAGTTTCGCAAGGACTTCCTGCTGGCCGCGGACGGCGGGTCGCGGGAGCGGGACAAGACCGGGGCGGCCGTCGGCCCCGGCATCCGGATCATGGACTTCGGCACGTCCAAAAACCTGGTCCAGGGCAACTTCATCGGCACGGACATCACCGGCCAGGCCGCCATCCCGAACCACAACGGGATCGAGATTTTCAACGGCGCGACCAGTAACCTGATCGGCAACCCGCTCACCCCGGACAGCGAGAACCTGATCCGGTTCAACGCCCACGACGGCGTCCGGATCGCGGAGACGCCGAACCCGTCCAAGATCTCGCCCCGCGGTGCCCCGCTCCCGCAGGGCGAGTCCGGCGACTTCCTCGCCCCCGTGTTCTACGACCGGTACTCGCCGAACTACTTCACCGGCGGGTCGGCCGGCGGCGGCGTGACCGTCCTGGACCTCGCCGCCACCCCGCCCCGGCGGGACACGTTCGGGCAGTTCGCCGGCATCTCCGGCATTGACCCGGACGACTACGGGACGACCCCGACGACCGCCCGCGGGGCGCAGGTCCAGATCGGCACCACGATCACCCTCCGCGGCCAGAACCTGCTCGGCACCACGTCCGTGGCGTTCTTCGGCAACGAGGCCGGGACGGCGCTCGTCCAGGGCAAGTTCAAGGTCATCGACGACTCGGCCGTCGAGGTCGTCGTGCCGGAGGGGGCGGTCACCGGGACCGTCCAGGTCAGTTCGGCCGGCGGCGTGTTCACCGGGCAGAGCGTGACCATCCTCGCCGCCCCGCAGCCGGTCCTCGCCAGCACCTCGACGTTCTTCCCCAGCCAGGGCGTGCCCGGCCAGCGGGTCACGATCAGCGGGTCGAACTTCGGCGGCACCCTCCAGGTGCTGTTCAACGGGCTGCCGGCGAGCAAGTTCACCGTCCTCGACGTGGGGTCGCCGAGCGAGCGGATCGAGGCGTTCGTGCCGGTCGGGGCGGCGTCCGGGCCGATCACCATCCAGAACCCGGCCGGGGCGGACGTGACGCTGCGGCAGTTCGTCGTCGTCACCGAGCCGCCGCCGTCGCTCGACCCGCTGCTGACGACCGCCGGCGTGCCGGGCCAGGAGATCATCCTGTCCGGGGCCGGGTTCACCAGCCTCAGCCTCGTCCGGTTCGGGTTCGTCAACGGGTCGTCCGGGTTCGCGACGACCGACTTCGTCATCGACAGCCCGACCCAGGCCCGCGTCAAGGTCCCGGCGAACGCCCCGCCGAACCTCGGGCCGATCCAGATCACGACGGCCGGCGGGACGGCGATCACGCCGAACAACTTCCAGACGCTGCCGGCCGCCACGCCGGTCGTCGCGACGATTTCCACCGCGTCGGCCGTCGTCGGCGCGACCGTCACGATCACCGGGACGAACCTGCTGTCCACCCTCCAGGTGCTCATCGGCGGGCTGGCGTCGCCGAAGCTGACGGTGGTGAACGACGCCACGATCACGGCGACCGTGCCGCAACTCTCCCCCGGCGGCTACCAGCTCGTCGTGCAGTCGCTGGGCGGGACCTCGGCCCCGCAGAACTTCGTCGTGGCCCCGTCCCCGGCCCCGTCCGTCAACCCGATCACCGGCGTGTTCCGGAACAGCCAGGTGCTGATTACCGGGAACAACCTGCTCGGCACCAGCCGCATCCTGTTCGGCGACCCCCGGCCGGGGTTCGGGGTGGCCGTGCCGGCGTTCGAGGTGCTGGACAACACGACCATCCGGGCGACCATCCCGGTCGGGGCGGGGAACGGGCCGTTCTTCGTCACCACCCCCGGCGGGCAGGCGTCGAACACCGCGACCATCCTCAACAGCCTGCCCCCGAACATCGGGGAGGCGGCGCTCCCAAACCCGGTGTCCGGGCAGGTCGGCACGGTCGTGTCGCTCGAAGGGAACGGGCTGCTGGCCACCCAGGACGTGTTCTTCCCGGCCGCCGGCGGCGGGTTCATCCCGGCCGCCAAGTTCACCGTCGTCAGCGACCAACTGGTCACGGCCGTCGTCCCGCCGGGGGCGGCGAGCGGGCCGATCCAAATTCAGACCGTTCCCCGCGTGGTCGGCGGCCCGCGGCAGGTCGTCAGCTCCGCGAACTTCACCGTCAACGCATCCCCGCTGCCGGTCCTCGGCTCCGTGTCGACCACGACCGGGCCGATCGGCACGTTCCTGACGCTTACCGGCAGCGGGTTCACCGGGGCCGTGCAGGTCGTGATCGGCGGGTCGCCGACGTCGGACTTCACCGTCCTGAGCGACAACCAGATCCAGGTCCGCGTCCCGAACCTGGCGCAGGACGGGTCGGTCGTCGTCGTCACCCCGGCCGGGATCGCGACCAACGGGAGCGACCTGACCGCCCTGGCGCTGCCCCCCGGCTCGACGGTCACCGTCACCGGGACCGGGTTCACCGGCACGTCGGCGATGACGTTCGGCGGGGCGGCGGTCGCGAACTTTAACATCGTGGCCGACACCCGACTGATCTTCGTCGTCCCGCCGGGGGCGGTCAACGGCATCCTCGGGCTGGTCAAGGTTCCGGGATCCGGCACGCCGACGTTCACGACGTTCGACGTGACCCCGTCCCCGTTCCCGGTCGTCACGTTCAGCACGCCGGGCACGGTCCGGAACGCCCAGGTCACGATCCAGGGGACCGGGCTGCAAGGGGCCACCCAGGTGCTGTTCAACGACCTGCCGTCCGAGTTCACGGTGATCTCGGACGGGCAGTTGAACGCGATCGTCCCGAACGGGGCCAACCCCGGCACGATCAAGGTCGTCACGCCGGGCGGGTTCGCGATCAGCCCGAACGACTTCCGGATCACCGCCGCCCCGCCGCCGCAACTGTTCGACATCGCCGGCGTCGGCCCGGCCCTCAGCACACCGGACATCGGCATCATCGGGTCGAAGTTCTTCCTGAACGGCGGCACCCAGGTGATCGACATCGACGGCACGTCGTTCACGTTCAGCACGCTCGACAGCATCTTCCGGGTGGAACTCACCGAAGTGGACAGGTTCGGCAACCCGATCGGGCTGACGACCGAGGCCCGGTTGGACGGGGACGACATCCTGGTCGGCCCGAACAGCCTGTCCGAGACGAACTACTTCTTCACCATCCCGGCCGTCGAGCCGGGGTTCTACAGCGTGCAGGTGTACGCCAGCACGAAGGATCTGGCGACCGGGAAGAACCTGCCGACGTCCGGGTCGAAGCAGGACTCGTCCCTGCGGGCGACGACGAACATCCTCGGCCAGCAGTTCCTGTACGGGGACATCCTCGAGGTCGTCCAGAACGCGACGCCGATCGTCGAGCGGGTGGTGTCGAAGGCGAAGGATCCGGACGCGGCCGTCGTGACGGACGAGGACCGGCTGCTCCGCGGCGTGCCGATCAGCGTGTTCGGCAGCGGGTTCACCGGGGCCACAGCGGTGACCATCGGCGGCACGACCGTGACCGCCCAGTCCGGGCTGATGAAGGTCATTTCCGACGAGGAGGTGCAACTGAACATCCCGCGGTTCGCCGGCGTCGGGGCGATCGCCGGGGCGAAGGTGTCGGTCACCGTGCCGACGTTCATCAACCTCGGGGCGTTCTACACGCCGTCGTCGTTCACGTCGCAGGAGGACGTGCGGATCGACATCGCGGCGACGCCGCCGCTGGCGTACACCGTCCCGGACGGCGGGGCGTTCCTGCCGGGGCAGAACATCACCCTGACGGCGGCCGCCGGGAGCACGTTCTACGGCGTCACCGGCGTGAGCATGGCGGCCACGGCTATCGACAACAACGGGGCGTTCGTCAACCTCGGGACCGCCCAGGCCCCGTTCTTCCGGGAGTTCGGCGAGAACGCCCCGTTCGTGAACATTGCCATCGCCTCGAACGGGAAGACGGCGACCGCCCAGATCCCGACCAGCTTCCTGAAGGTTCCGGACCCGCCGACCGGGTTCGCCAAGGTCGGGTTCCTGGAGGTCCGCGCCGGCTCGAACGAGTCCCCCGTGGGCATCGTCGGCATCGGCACGCCGACGATCCGGAACAACGAGACGCCGAACGTCGCGTCGATCAGCAAGACGAACTTCTACAACCGGAAGATCACGCTGAACGCCCCGCCGCCGACGGCGAAGGACCACCTGTCGCTCGTGAGCGTCAACACCGTCGAGATCACGATCGAGGTGCCGGGCGGCACGAGCACGATCGTGCTCGGCCGGAACAACATCCAGGTCGACGCCGGCAACAACCTCGTCGTCACCCTGCCGTCCGCTCCGAACAAGCCGACGTTCGACAACACCAACCCGCACTTGGGGGCCGCCACGAGCGGGTGGCCGAACGGGACGGTCAAGGTGGCCAACGACATCGGCAACGGGGCCGGGAACTTCACCCGCGACGACCAGCCGAACGCCAAGCTGTTCGACTTCCGGCTCACCCCGCGGGCCCCGCAGGACAACCGCATCCAGGCGCAGCCGATCTACGAGAACGGGGCGCAAGTCCTCGGCAAGAACGGGCTGACGGACGACCTCGCCCAGCAGGGGATCGACGGCGACCACGGGATCGACTTCGTCACCCGGCTGGACACCGGCGGCATCGCCGTCCCGGACGGGATCATCGGCCGGGTGTTCAACTTCGGCTACCGCCGCAGCGACCAGATCTTCCCCGGCAACCACGGCCGCGGCGGGATCAACGACGGCTACCTGAACTCGTTCAGCCTGGAGCCGGGCGTCCCGAACGCCATCGGCGGGGTCGTGGACCCGAACGTCCTGGACTCCATCGACCCGCCGCCGGCCCACTTCATTTACGGGCCGATCAACAGCTTCAACAACGTCGTCGGCGGCCGGTTCTACGGCCCGAACCTGCTGCAGAACTTCCCGCTGCTCCAGGTCGTCCAGTCCACCCTGGACCGGACGCAGTTCAACACGGCGCTCATCGCCAAGCCGTTCCGGTCGTACCGGATCGACTACTACTACAACCCCGGGTTCGACGACCAGTCGGCGGAGGCCCTCCGCACGTCCGTGGCCGGGTACGGGGAAGTGTTCCTCGGGTCGAAGATCATCAGCACGGACTTCCAGGGGAACGGGTCGATCCTGTTCTCCGTCGGGGTCAAGCAGCCGGACGCGGACGGGAACGTCACGTTCGCGCCGGGCGAGTTCCGGCTGCCGAACAACCAGCCGCTGCCGGAGAGCGTCCTCAACTCCGGGACCGGGGTGGTCGTCGCCACGGCGACCGACCTGACGCCGGCCGGGCCGTTCGGCCCGACCGTCACGGAGGGGCCGGACGGCACGTCCCGGTACAGCTTCTTCCGCCGGGTGGACACCTCGACCGGGGCGATCTCCGGGACGGTGGTGTTCGACAAGAACAACAACAAGGTCCAGGACGCGAGCGAGACCGGCGTGGCCGGCGCGACGGTCGAGCTGTTCCTCCGGCAGGTGGACGGCGGGCTGCCGGCGAAGGCGAACCTGACGGTCCTCACGGACGAGGGCGGGGCGTACTCGTTCGACCAGGGGTCCACCCCGGCCGGGCTGGGGCTGCCGAACGGCCAGCACCTCGTCCGCGTCACGCTGCCGTCCGGCAAGGACTTCCAGTTCTCCGTCCCGGCGAACGGCCAGCTCTCCCCGACCATCGTGGCCGGCGAGACGGTCCCGAGCCAGGACTTCTTCGTCGTCGGCACGGGCGCGGCGATCTCGACCGGCAAGATCGGCGGGCAGGTCATCTTCGACCAGAACAAGAACGGCGTGTTCGACGCCGGCGACGCCGGCATCGCGGGCGCGACGGTCAACCTGTTCCAGCGGCAGCCGGACGGGTCGTTCCCGGCCGCCCCGGCCCAGACGTTCACGACGGACGCCACCGGCGTCTACCAGTTCGGCGCGCCGCCGGCCGGGCCGGGGTTGGTGGTCGGCACCTACGAGGTCCGGTTGACGCTGCCCAACGGGAAGGACTTCCAGTTCTCCAACCCGGCGAACGGCGTCCTGACGCGGGCGATCGTGTCCGGCGAGACGATCACCGGCGCGAACTTCCTGGCGACCGGGACCGGGGCGACGGTGCCGCCGATCATCCCGCCGATCGTCCCGCCGGTCATCCCGCCGATCACGCCCGGGGCGAAGCTGCTCGCCATCGGGGCGGACGCCGGCGGCGGGCCGCAGGTCAACGTGTACAACCAGGTCGGCACGTTCCTGTACCAGTTCGCGGCCTACGACCCGCGGTTCACCGGCGGCGTCCGGGTGGCGACCGGGGACGTGACCGGAGACGGCAAGGCGGACGTGGTGACCGCGCCGGGGGCCGGGGCCATCGGCGTCGTCAAGGTGTTCGACGGCGTCACCGGCGTGCTGTCCGGGCAGTTCCAGCCGTACGAGGATTCGTTCACCGGCGGCGTGTACGTTGCCACCGGGGACATCGACGGGGACGGCGTCCAGGACATCATCACCGGGACGGGCAAGGGCGGCGGCCCGCGGGTGCAGGTGTTCCAGGGCGGCACGTTCGCCTCGATCCTGAACTTCTTCCCGTACGAATCGACGTTCCGCGGCGGCGTCCTCGTGGCCGCCGGCGACGTGAACGGCGACGGCCGGGCCGACATCGTCACCGGCACCGGGGTCGGCGGCGGCCCCCGCGTCCAGGCGTTCTCCGGCGTGGACAACAAGGTCCTCGCCAACTACTTCGCCTACGAGAGCACGTTCCGCGGCGGCGTGTTCGCCTCAGTCGGTGACCTCAACGGCGACGGCCGGGCCGAGATCATCACCGGCACCGGGCGGGGCGGCGGCCCGGTCGTCAAGGCGTTCGACAGCGTGGTGCTGGCGGCGTTCAACCCGTCCCCGACGCCGGTGCAGTCGTTCTTCGCGTTCGACCCGAACTTCCGGGGCGGCGTGCGGATCGACTCGATCGACGGGAACAACGACGGCAAGCTGGACTACGTGGTCGCGGCCGGGCCGGGGGCCACGTCCCTCGTCCGGGTCATCGACTTCGCCAGCCAGCAGGACGTGTTCCGCATCCAGGCGTTCGACCCGGCGTTCCTCGGCGGCGTGTTCGTCGGCGGCACGCACTAGCGGCCGACGGGTGACGCGAACGAAGAACCCCCGGCGAAGGCCGGGGGTTTTTGTTTGTCGGGTCTTGTAGGGCGGGTCAAGGCTTTGCGCCGACCTGCCGAACGACCGCAACCACCAACAAGAGTCGCCGAGGTGGCGGAGACCGTTGCGGCGGGTCGGCGCAAAGCCTTGACCCGCCCTACGAAACCCCGCTCGTTTCGTCGTTGCCCGCGATTCCGTGCCATCTTAGATTGACTGTCACCCCCTCTCCCACGGCCTCGCACCGAGACTCGCTCCATGCCGTCCGGGCACGATGACGCTGTTCGACCGGACCCCGACCCGCCGCCGGTCGGCGGGTCGGGGACGGTCCGCCAGCACACCGACCAGGGGCCGTCCGGCACGTTCAAGCAGCCCGACCGCCAGGCCGCGGCCGCGACCGTCACGTTCCTCCGCGGCTCCGCCGGGCCGCTCCCGCAGGTCCACACGCGGGAGGAACTCACGCAGCTGATCGTCCGCAGCAAGGAGGGTATCGAGCCGCCGCTCGTCGCCGGGTACACGCTCGTCCGCGAACTCGGGTCCGGGGCCTACGGGACCGTCTGGGAGGGGCAGAACGCCGACACGAAGGAGCGGGTCGCGATCAAGTTCTTCCTGGCGTCCCGCGAGAACACCGGGACCGTCCTCGAAGAGGTGACGAACCTCCGGGACGCCGAGGGGTGCTACGGCATCATCTCCGTCAAGCAAGTCAACCGGCACGGCATCGCCCCGCATTACGTCCCGAACTACGTCATGTCGCTGGAGGTCGGCGGGTCGCTCCAGAAGCGGATCGACGCCGGCACGCTGACGCCGGACCGGGCCGTGCGGCTGTTCGCGCAACTGGCCCGCGCGATGGCGTTCGTCCACTCCCGCGGCCTGCTGCACTGCGACCTGAAGCCGGCGAACGTGCTCCTGAACGCGGCGGAGGAGCCGGTCGTCGCGGACTTCGGGCAGGCGCAGCGGGCGAGCAGCACGGTCGCGGCCCTCGGCACGTTCTTCTACATGGCCCCGGAGCAGGCCACCCGGCAGCCCCGCACGCCGAGCACGCAGTCGGACGTGTACTCGCTCGGCGCGATCCTGTACACGATGCTCGTCGGCAAGCCGCCGCGGCACGACGAGCGGTTCCTGGCGAAGCTCCGCGGCATGGCCGACGTGGACGACACGCTGGAGGCGTACCGCGTCGGGCTGAAGGACCTGCCGCCCCCGACGGCGCACAAGGGGGTCGCCGACCCGCTGCTCGCGCAGCTGATCGACCGCTGCCTCGACCTCGACCCGGACAAGCGGCCGGACGACGCCGGCGACCTGCTCCGCCACCTGAAGCACCGGGACTGGTGGAACCGGACGAGGCCGGTCGTCACCCTCGGCACGGCGGCGACGGCCGTCGGCATCCTGATCCTCTTGACGCTCAGCCTGTGGGCCGGGGACGTGGTGCTGGCGAACTCCCGGCGGGACATCACCCGCGAAATCCAGGGGAGCCTGCTCCGCGACTCGTGGTTCGGCCGCAAGGAGACCGAGGACCGGTTCGACGAGCGGATCCGGTTCATGGAAGAAACGGCCCACGCGTGCCCGGCCGACCTGCGGGAGCAGCTCGCCCGGCTGGCGAAGAAGGTCGCCGCCCCCGCCTTCAAGCCCGCCGACCTGACCGAGGCCGACCGGCGGCCGTTCGACGCGTGGCTGACGGCGTGCCACAAGGACCTGCTCGTGCGAGAGGGGAAGACCGGGTGGAAGTCGATCAGCCTGCTCCTCGCCGCCCCCGGCCGCGGGTACTTCGTCAGCCGGGTGGACACCGGCGGCGAGGTCACGACCCGGACCGGCGCGGACGGCGCGACCGTGTACGGGACGAACTGGGCGTTCCGCGACTACTTCGGCGGCGGCGGCAACGACTACCCGAAGCGGGGCCGGACCGACCTGGCCCACGCCCCGATCCACCAGACGCACATCACGCAGGCGTACCAGTCCACGGCCGACAACCGGCCGTGGCGGGTGGACGTGGCGACGCCGATCTTCGCCCGCGAGTCCGGGACCGACCGGGAGGTCGTCGCCGTCCTCGTCACCGGGTTCGACCAAAAGAACGACCTGCGGCCGTGGATCGAGGCGGACGACGACACGTTCCCGCCGAGCATGGCCATCGCCAGCCAGGTCAACTCCGTGCTGATTAACGACCGCGGGTCGTGGGTGTGGCACGAGGGGGCGATGGCGAAGCTGGAGGCGGACCTCGCCGCCGGCGGGCTGCCCCGCGACCCGGAGCGGTACCTGGTCGGCCCGTGGAACGCCCCGCGGCTGCCGACCGTCGAGGGGGACCCCGACCCGCTGCCGCCGCTCGACCGCTCCGGCGACCCGGAGATGCGGCTGCGATTGTCCGACCGCCACCGGGACTCGTGGCAGGACGAACCCGGCCCGGCCGCGAAGCGGTACATCGCCGCCTACGAGGTGTTGCTGCCGTACAAGAACAGCCGGTTCCCGCAACTGCGGGAGAAGCCGTGGTATCTTGTGGTGAAACTCGACGCGGCGACGGCCCTCCGCCCGGTCGAGGAGCTAAAACAGAAGATGCAGTGGGCCGGGCTGGTGTTGTTCGCCGGCCTGCTGGCCCTCACGGTGGCGTTGTGGGTGTGGCTGATCCGTCTGCTTCGGCGTCAGGAGTTCGCGACCAATGGCTGAACTGGAAGCCCTGTACGAGAACAAAGAGCAGAACGTCCGCAACGGCTGGCGGAACCCCCTCCCGGCGAACCAACCGATCAAGCTCGGCCGCGTCCACGGCCAGGCCGACTGGTGGATGAACGACGGCCTCATCTCCGCGTTCCACGCCACCGTCCAGTGGGACGGCGAGCGGCTGACCGTGACCGAGCGGACCGACCCGCCGCCGACCAACCGCATCTACTACCAGTCCCGGCCGCAGCCGACGTTCGCTATCGCCCCCGGCGACTCGTTCGTCATCGGCAACACGGTGTTCATGCTCCACGCCGGGTCCGCGTCCACGATCGCCGCCGACCGCCCGGACGTGACTATCCCGGCCGAGGCCACGTTCACCCGCGCGCAGCTCCGGCAGGTCCCGTTCGACACGTCGGCCACGTTCCTGCGGGCGCTCGAGCAGGTCCCGGACGTGCTCCGGCTGGCGAACGACGAGGACATGCTGTTCCGGAACATGGTGAAGGTCGGCCTCGACGCGCTGCCGCACGCCGACGCGCTGGCCGTGGTGCAAATCCCGCCGGAGGCGACGGAGAACGACAAGCGGGTGCTCGTCCGCACCCACCAGCAGCGGATGGCCGGCAAGGCCGAGACGTTCATGCCGTCCCGCCGGCTCGCGTTCCGCGCCGTCCGGCAGGAGAAGAAGAGCGTCCTGCACGTCTGGATCGGGGAGAAGAACGAGAACATGACGATCCGGATGGACTCGCACATGCCGGGCGTGCCGTGGGCCATCTGCACGCCGTTCAAGGACGACTCCGGGTGGGGGCTGTACGCGGACGGCCGGCTGCCGAAGGAGCCGGCCGTCGAGCGGGGGCAGGTCCGGGACAAGGAGCTGACCGACTACCAGAAGGTGATCGAACTCGTCGCCGGGCTGATCGAATCGACCCGCAAGGCCCACCAGCTCGACCGGCAACTGACGCTCTACCGCCGGTTCATCCCGCGGCGGCTGTGGAACGACGCCTCCGCCGAGCAGCTCGACGAAATCCTCCACCCGCGGCTGACGACGGCGACCGTGCTGTTCTGCGACATCCGCGGGTCGTGCAAGTACGCCGAGGACGGCGAGATGAACCTGGAGGAAACCTGGTTCGACCTGGCGACGGCCATCGACGACATGACGAACATCATCTCCGGGGAGGACGGCATCGTGGCCGGGTTCCAGGGGGACGCGGTCATGGCGTTCTGGGGCTGGCCGGACAACATGGACGACCAGATCGAGCGGGCGGCGAAGGCGGCGCTCAAAATCCGCCGCCGGTTCGACCAGCTCGGCTGGCGGAAGGACCTGAGCTGCGGCATCGGCATCGCCCACGGGCAGGTGATGGCCGGCCGGATGGGCGCGTCCGAGTTGGCGAAGGTGGACGTGTTCGGCCCGACCGTCAACCTCGCGTCCCGGCTGGAGTCGCTGACGAAGCAGTTCGGCGCGCGGATTCTGCTCGACGAATCGGCGGCGAAGTATTTGTCCGAGAAGCAGTGGCGGCAGGGCCGCGTCCGCCGGCTGGGCCGGTTCATCCCGAAGGGGATGACGAAGGGGACGGTGCTGAGCGAACTGCTGCCGCCGGAGCACGAGCCGGTGCAGGGGAACATCAAGGAGGCCGTCCGCCGCAGTTGGGAGGAGGCGCTCGGGTGGTTCCTGGCCGGCGAGTGGGGCCAGGCCCGCAACCGGTTCGAGCAGTTCTTCGGCAACGACCCGGCGGCGAGGCAGCTGCTCGACCACATGGCGAAGACGAACGGCACGCCGCCGAAGGACTGGGCCGAGAAGCCGGACATCGTGCTGGAATCGAAGTGACGGCGACCGGTCCGACCCCGGCCACGGCGAGCGTCCCGGCGTGAGCGGGACGTGCCTATACCCGTGCGGTGACGGGATGCCATAGCTGGTGGAACCCAGAGCGGAAGCGACGGGGTGTGGTGACAGCCCCCACACCCCGTCGCTTCCGCTCTGGGTTCCACTGTTGCGGTTGGAGTATGTCGATTCTGGGTACGAGACACGTCACGCTTACGCCGTGACGCTCGCCGTTGCGACGGCAACCTCTCACCGCGCCACGTTCGCCCCCGGCCACACCAGTTCGTTGAACCGGTCCACCGGCTCCTTCGCGCTCCAGGCAATCCCACGCAGCAGCAGCACGCGGAACAGCGGGTCGTCGAACGTGTGCGAGTAGTGGCCGGGGATCGACACGAACACCCGCCCCTTGCCCGGTTCCAGCGACCACACCTGCGGCCACGCGGCCTTCTCCTCGATGGCCGTCGCCAGCACGCGGTCCGGCTTCAAGTCGCCGACGAGCTTCCAGTACGTCTCGTCGATCAGGTCGAGCTTGTCGAAGTTCCGCAACACCGGGTGCTTGGCCTCTTTGTTCACCGCGAGTGACACCTCGCCGTGCCGGAACTTGGTCCCGCCCGGACTGGCGAGGCCGATGCGGGTCGCGAAGCCGGGGCCGTCCTTCCGCCCTTCGAGCGCCCAGTGGACGTACACCAACCCGCCGCCGCGTTCGAGGAACGCGTCCACGTCGGCGGCCCGCTTCGCGTTCCAGTCCCCCTGGTGGTTGAACACCATCACGTCGGCCTTCGCGAACTCGTCCTTCGCCGGCCACTCCCACGCGGTCACGACCTCCGTGTTGTCCGCCGCCGCGAGGAGTTCGGCCCAGGCTTTCTGCCACGCCGGGTAGTCGTGCTCGCCGGGGCCGTGGTCCTTCGGCCCGGCGACGAGGACGACCCGCACCGGCCGCGTCTTCCCCGGCGGGGTCGGCGCGCCGGCGAGGGCGGCGTTCACTTCCGCCACCGTCCGCGGCTTCGGCCGCTGGCCGGGGTAGTCCCGCGGCATACTCACCGGCGACGTGAGCAGGAACGTGAGCAGGTCCTTCATCCGCTCCGGGCCGAGCAGCTTCGGCAACTCCTCCGGCATCGTCGAGACGGCCGACGCCTTCCGCGACTCCACGGCCGCGGCGGGAACCTCGGTGATAACGCCTTTCGCGTCCGCGATGCGGAGCCTGTCGCCGACGGTCTGCACGACGCCGGTGAGGGACCGGCCGTCGGTCAGGTTGACGGTGTACGTCAGGTGGTCCGGGTTGATGGCGAAACTCGGCTTCTCGATGTCGCGAAGGACGGAGGCGTAGTCGCGGTGGATCAGGTTCGACAGGTCCGGCCCGATCGTCTCGCCGCGGCCGTGGACGGTGTGGCACTTCGCGCACGCCGCCTGCTCGCTGAAGAACACCTTCCGGCCGCGTGCCCAGCTCCCGCCCGCGAGTTCCGCCGCCGGCTTCGGCGGCGCGGGTTCGAGCGCCTTCGCCGACGTGTCCGCCCACGGCACGAGGGCGCGGTGAAGTTGGAACGGCCGCGGGCGCTCGTCCTCGGCGGTGAAGAAACTGATGGAGAACGAGTCCTGCTCGGTCAGGACGAAGTTCGGTATCGTCACTTCGATGAGGGTCGGCCGTCCGATATTCGGTTCGATCAGGACCAAGCCGACTTCCTTCTTCAGCCCCCCGATCACATAGCCCGTGTCGCCCTCGCCGACGACTTTCACGGCCCCTCTCGCCGGGTACTGTAACGTCACCCTCTCCGGCGGGAACTGGTGATCCAGCCGCGACCCCGGTTGCACGGCCGGGCGGAGCATGTCCGTCAGGTTCAATTTCGCCTTCAGTCTGAGCGTGCCCTTCTCCTTCATCGCCGCCCACAGCGCGTCGTGTGTCGCGCTGCCGCGGGTCAGCTGCTTCGCCCCATTTAAATCCAAGCTCGGCAGCCAGCCGGTCCACGCCACCTTGTCGCCGACCGTCCACGTCGCCTCCCAGCCGGACAGGTCGAACCCGAGATCGACTTCCGCGTGCTGCCCGTCCTTGCCCGCCGTGCGGCCGAGGCCGGGGAGCGTGACGGCGTAGTGGACCGCGGCCGTGTGCGGGTCGGTCGCCAGCACCAGCGACCGCCGGTCCGGGGTCAGCTGCGCCGACCGCACCGGCACGTCGAACCGCGGGGCCGTCTTCTCCGCCTGCACCACCGCGTACCCCGGCCACAAGGACTCGAACCGGTCCCCGGCCCGGACGTGCGGCCCGGCCGTCACCTTCGTCCGCCGGACCACGTCTTGCAGCTGCCCCGGCTCGACCGGCCGGTCGAACTCCACGCGGACCTCGTTCGGGCCGCTCGGCCACGCCAGCACCGGCTGCGGCAGGTCGCGGCCGGTGTAGCTGATCTTGAACAGCTTCCCCTTACCCGTCGGCCCGCTGCCCCAGTCCGGCCCGCCGCTGTGGCAACACACGACGAGGTCCCCGGCCGGCGACAGGCACACGTCCATCGTCAACATGTTCAGGGACGCGAACAGGTCCGTCTTCGCCACGTACCCGGCCGGCGTCTTCACCAGCTTCGTCCGCCACAGTTTCCCCCGCGACTCGCCGGTCACGAACAGGTCGCCGGCCCACGCCTTCGGGCCGAACGTCGGGCCGCCCGGCGTCACCGGGTCGTTGAAGCAGATGCCGCACGTCGATTGGTGCTGCGGGCCGTAGTCGAACGTGCTCGGCTCGTCGATCACGTTCGGCAGGTGCTTCGGGTGGCGGGGCGGGAACCCGTAGTGCCGCCCTTTCTGGACGTGTAGCAGCTCGTCGAGCGGGTTGCCGTTCGGCAGCCACGTCGCCCCTTCCTGGTCGGAGATGAACAGGTCGCCGGCGGCGTTGAACCGCATCGCCACGGACATCCGCGTGCCGGTGGCGTAGGTCTCGCGGGTCTTGAAGTCGGGCGACACCTTCTGAATCGTGCCGCGCTCGTCGGTCAGGGAGTACCGGGCGTTGCCGTCCTTGTCCAGGAGGTAAGCGTTCGCGTAGTTCGCCGTGCCCCGGCCGAAGTACACGCTGCCGTCCCTCGGATCGACGACGACGCCGATCGCGTCGATGTTCACGCTCTTGTCCTTCCACCCGTCCGCGACGACGACCTCCTTGTCGGCCTTGCCGTCGCCGTCGGTGTCGGTGATGAGCAGGCACTTCCCCTCGGCGGCGACGAACACGCCCTGCCCGTACTTGTAGTTCGGCGGCGTCAGGTCCATGCCGATGGGCGACTTGAGCGTCTTCTTGTTCTCGAAGAAGGGCGTGGCCTTATCTTCGAGGCCGTCGCCGTCCGTGTCGCGGAGCAGCCAGATGTTGCCGTCGTACCCGACGGCCACGAGCGTGCCGTCCGGCCGGTACTTGACGTTGTTGATGTTCGTGAGGTTGACCGGCAGCTCGCGGGCCGTGAAGCCGGGCACGAACGTCTGCACCGCCGGCGGGTTCTTCACGGGGACCAGCGCCTCGCCCTGTGTTTCAGAATCGGCGGGGACCGATTCTTTCAGGGCGGCGTACTTCGTCGCCAGATAAGAGCGGACGGCCTTCAACTCGTCAGCAGTCAGCACGCGGTCGTAGACGAGCACCTCGGCGATGTCGCACCGGCTGAACCCGGCCGCGACCTGCTGGCCGGGGGCGTTGTTGTAGAACCGCGCCCCGACGGTGATCTCGTCCAGGCTGACGCGGCCGCCGGCCCGCGGCCGTTGGCCCTCGGCTTGGCCGTTGACGGCGAGCCGCAGGGTCTTCGCGTCGGCGGTCAGTTCGAGCGTGACGAGTTCGCCGAACGCTCCGGCCGCGGTGCGGAGGTTCCTTGCGCCGCCGAACCCGGCCCCCTCGACGTTCAGCACGCTGAACCGCGGCGTCGCCGTCGGGCCGAAGTCGATGTTCAGCCCGCTCTGGTAGTCCTTCTGGCCGGCCGCGTTGAACGCCAACATGCCGAGGAACGAACTCGGGTTCTTCCGCGGCACGGCGACGAGGAACACGGAGAAGGCGTCGAGGTTGGTCGCCTGCTTGACGGCCCGCAGGTGGTCGTCGGTCCCGTCGAACCGGGCGACGCCGACGCCGGCGACGATGAGCCGCGTCGGTCGCGCGTCGGCGACGGGTTGCGCCAGGTTCCGGCCGCGGCCGGAGGCGTCGTGCCACTGCGCGATCTTGTGGTCGGCCGGCGGCGGCTGGCGGCCGAACGCCCGCTGGCCGTCGAGCCAGAGCTGCAGGCCGTCGAGGACGGTCAGCCGCTTGTCCGCCCACGGCTCGGCCGCGGTCGCGACGGTCGGGAGCAGGGTGAGGATCGCGAGGGCGAGGAGGCGGGGGAGGGTCATCGGGAGGCTTCCCACAAGCGAGGGGCACGACGCTGAGGAGGTATCCTAGCGACCGCCCACGAATCCGGGTCGTGGCACGCGCAACGACCGGTTTTGTGGAACCCTGAGCGGAAGCGACGGGGTGTGGAGATAGCCCGACACCCCGTCGCTTCCGCTCAGGGTTCCACAAGCAACGGCTCCCGACCGTCGCGACGACCAGTCGCTAGTTTCCGCCCGCCGCGTGTGGTAACATTTCCTTCGCACGCCATCCGCACCAGGACGCCGCCGATGACCCGTTTGCTCCTCCCGGCCGTTGCCTTCCTCGCCCTCGCCGGGGCCGCCGCCGCGCAGCCGCAGGCGCTGCCGGCCGAGCAACTCAAGAAGATCAAGGCCGCGACCGTGTTCGTGAAGGTCGCGTTCGGCAACCTCGAAGGGTCCGGGTCCGGGTTCGTCGTCCACGCGGCGAAGGACTACGGCCTCGTCGTCACGAACGAACACGTCATCTCGCCGCCGCAGCCGCGGGCCGGGTTCGGCCGGTTCCCGCCGCCGCCCGGCTTCCCCGGCCGGCCGCCGATGATTGGCGGCGGCGGGAAGCCGTCCGTCGAGGTCGTCTTCAACAGCGGCACGCCGACCGAGTGGAGCGTCAAGGCGGACATCCTTTACGAGAACAAGGCGGACGACCTCGCGCTGTTGAAGGTGCGGGCGCTCAAGCCGATCCCGGACCCGTTGGCCCTCACCGGCGCGGACAAGCTGCCGGAGACGACGCCGGTGTACGTCTGCGGGTTCCCGTTCGGCGACGCGCTCGCCGAGGGGGCGAAGAACCCCGAAATCTCCATCGGCGTCGCCAGCGTGTCCAGCAACCGGCTGGACGGCCTCGGCAACGTCGTCACGGTGCAGCTGAACGGCGCGCTGAACCCCGGCAACAGCGGCGGCCCGGTCGTCACGCAGGAGGGGAAGCTCGTCGGCGTGGCCGTGAAGACCGTCACCGGCGCGGGCATCGGGTTCGCCGTGCCGCCGGCGAAAGTCCGCAGCGCCGTGCAGGACGTTCACTTCACCGTCCCGGCCGTGACGTTCATCGACGGGCCGCCGAAGAAGGTCCGACTCGAATCGAAGATGGTGGACGCCCTCGGCCGTAACCGGCGGCTGGAGGTCCACGTCGCCGCGGCCTCGAACATCACCCCGCCGGCCGAGGTGTCGAAGCTGCCGACCGCGACGGTCCTCGCCCCGGTCATGAAAGGCGACCTCGTCACGGCCGAGTTCACCCCGTTCTCGGCGTCGCACTTTTGGGTCCAGTTCGTCTGGACGGACGGCAGCGGGAAGGTGTCCCGCAACACGCCGCTGCGGCTCGCCGCCGAGACGCAACGCACCACCGCCCCGAACCCGCTCGCCGCCCGCCCGACCCCGCGGCCCGCGCCGGGGGGCAGCCCGCAGCCGTTCGTGGACGGCAAGCAGTTGCCGCCGCTGGCGCGGGACCTCGGCCCGACGCCGGCCGGGCAGATGGACGTGGACGAACTCAACCGCAAGGCCCGCGACCTGACCGGCAAGGACCTGACCATCGACATCCTGACGACCGGCTCCTCGGCCGGGTGGGGCGACGGGCCGTCGCTGTCCGGGTACAACCGCAACAAGCAGATGCCCGGCGGCCTCGACTTCGTCGTGGACCGCACCATGGCCGACCAGATGACGGCCCTCCGCGTGTCCGGGTTCCTGGCCGTGAGGCTGAAGGGGAAGCCGCAACGATCGGCCGCCCAGAAGCCGTGGGAGCTGTTCGTCGTCGAGGAGATCGGGCTGCTCGCGGCCGACGGGACGGTCGCGGCGACGTTCAAGCGGGGCGCGGCGGTCGCCGCCCCGCAGTCGCCGCCGACGCCGCAACGCGGGTTCGACACGGCCGGCGAAATCCGCCGCTACCAAGAGTTCCGCACGAACCCGCAGGCGACCGTCGGCCGGACGTACCAGCACGGGATGTACCTCACCGGCGTCAACGACGAGGTCGTCCGCGTCGGCAACCGGGACGTGGCGGTCAAGCGGCTGAACGTGACCGACCGGCTCGGCCGGGCAATCCGCGAGGTGAAGTTGTACGCCGAGCCGGTGACGGGGGAGAAAATCCAGGCCGCGTTCAAGGCCGACGGCCGGGTGAAGGTAATGGCTCAGATCACGTTCCAGCCGTTGCGGGCCGAGGCCAACGGGGCCGACTGCGGGGTGACCGAGATTTCGTTCTTCGACGACGCCTACGCCAACCGCGGCTGGACGGAGAAAGGCCCGCTGCCGGACCTCTTCCCGCCGCCGGCGGCCGTGCCGGTCGTCGCGAACCCGCCGGCCCCGCAGCCCGAACTCGTGCCGAACCGCGACGCGATGGTCCCGGCCAACGGCGACCCCGCGCTACGGGCACCGGGGGAGAAGCGGCCGGCCCTGCCGCCGGGTGAAGTCGATGAAGAGGGCGGCAGCAAGGGGTTGATGATCGGCCTGTTGGTCGTCGTGCTGCTCGTCATCGCCGGCGGCGTGGCGTGGGGCGTGCTCGGCGGCCGCAAGCCGCCGGAGCGGTCCGCCGGCCGGTCGCGGATGTCCGACTCCGGCCGGCGTCGCCCGCCGGTGGCCCGCCGCGACGCGGACGACGACGACGAACGCCCCCGCCGCCACCGGCGGGAGGATTGAGGGCGTCCCGTCGGGGATTACCCCTTCAGCCAGTCCCAGCCCTTGCGGTACTCCTTCGTCACGAACGCGGTCGCGGCCGACGAGTTCGCGAACGCCAGCTTCGCCGCGTCCCACGCCAGCTTCGACCCGCCGACGCGGACGGCGATGTTCCCCAGCAACATCGTCTCCGTCAGCGTCCCGGCGAAGTCGAAGTTCGAGTACGCCAACTCCGGCTTCCCGGCCCGCATCGCGGCCACCCACTCCTTCTTCATCTGCGGGTCGTTCTCCTTGTCCACGCCCGCCGGCAGCGTCTCCGGCTTCGTCAGTTGCAGCCCGGCGAAGTCCTTGTCCGGCACGAGCCGGAACTGGGCCGCGTAGTCGTTCGGGCTGTACAGGATGCCCTTCGTGCCGACGAGGATCGACCCGCTGTTCGCGACCGCCTCCTTCTCCCGCAGCACCTTCGCCAGCAGGTCCCGCGGCGGCAGCATCTTCTGGCCGTCCTTCGCCCCCTCGTACCAGTGGAGCGAGCACGCGGGCATGTCCGCGCGGGCCGGGAAGTCGAACGTCATGTGCGCCCACGCCGGGTACGTCTCCGGGTTCACCTCGCCGGACACCGCGGACACGGTACTCGGCGGGCCGAGCTTCAGGGCGCGGAACGCCATGTTCGCCGTGTGGCACGCCATGTCGCCCATCGCCCCGGTCCCGAAATCCCACCAGCCCCGCCAGTCGTGCGGGTGGTACACCGGCCGGCCCTTCCACTTGCCTTCCTGCAACTCGCCGATGGCATACGGCCGCATCGGGGCCGGGCCGATGAACTCCTCCCAGTGGACGTGCTTCGGGACCGCCGCGGAAACTTTCGGCCGCGCGACGATGGCCGGGGCCTGCCGCCAGAACTCCCGCGGCCGGTCGGTCCAGACGTGCGCCTCCGTCACCGTCCCGATCGTGCCGGCGTGGATCAGTTCCACCGCCCGCCGCAGGCCGTTGAGCGCCGAGCCTTGGTTCCCCATCTGCGTGCAGACCTTGTGCTTCGCGGCCGTCTCCCGCATGAGCCGGGCCTCGAAGACGGTGTGCGTCAACGGCTTCTGCGTGTAGACGTGCTTGCCGGCCCGCATCGCCATCACCGACGCCGGGGCGTGCGAGTGGTCCGGCGTGCTGACGGTGCAGGCGTCGAACTCCTTCGCCATCTCGTCGAACAACTTGCGGTAGTCGAAGAACTTCTTCGCGGCCGGGAACTTCTTCCCCTTCTCGCCGAGGCGGTTCTCGTCGATGTCGCAGATGGCGACGACCTCCATGAGGTCGCCGGCCTGGTCGATGTCGCTGGAGCCTTTGCCGCCGATGCCGATGCCGGCGACGCGGAGCTTCTCGTTCGCGCCGTGGACCTTCGGGACGGAGAACGCGGGGCCGGTGAAAAGGTAGCCGAGCGGGGCGGCCGTGCCGAGCCGGAGGGCCTGCCGACGGGAGAGACGCGGAGTCATGAGAGGAACCTCGCGGAAAGTGGGGTGAGAGTGAAGATGATACCCGGACGGCGGCGACGATGCGCAGGGAATTTTCCCGCCTGGGCGTAGGCGGGAAGGCGTTTCCCCGAACACGCGATACGGGGTTGTGTGGATCGCGTTCGGTATTCGTCTTGTTCCCTCCCCCCTTGGGGGGGAGGGTTAGGGAGGGGGGTGAGCTTCCC
>NZ_JCABYM010000033.1:0-5341 GCF_059499385.1 Limnoglobus sp.
GGAGGTGGACCCCCTCACCCTAACCCTCTCCCCCGCAAAGCCGGGGGAGAGGGGATCAGAAGTTGGTGGGTCAGCACGAACGGCTCTCGCGGAATCGTTTCAAGCGAAAACTTCGGCAACAACTCCTTCGCCTCGACGGGTTCGATCTTGGGAATCCACCCGCACGACCACGCCAACAACCCCAACAACCGCTGCGGTTGCACGCCCGCGTCGCGGAGGCTCGACAGCCGCGTGTCGCCGTGCCGCTTCGCGAGTCGGCGGCCGTCCTCGCCCACCACCAGCGGCACGTGCGCGAACCGCGGGGCCGGCTTGCCGAGCGCTCGGTACAGCAGCAGCTGCCGCGGGGTGGACGGGAGCAGGTCGTCGCCGCGGACGACGTGCGTGACGCCCGTGTCCGCGTCATCGACGACGACGGCGAGTTGGTACGCTGGCGTGCCGGTGTTCTTCCAGACCACGAAGTCGCCGCCGAGTTTCTTCAAGTCGATCGCCGTCTCGCCGACGAACTCGTCGATGAACGTGGGCGAATCGGTCACGCGAAACCGCCACGCGAACGGCACGGTCAACGTGTCCGCGTCCTTCGGCGTGCGGCCGGAACACGTGCCGGGGTAGACGGGGCCTTCGTGCTCCGCGTGCGGGGCGCTCGCCGCCGACGCGATGTCCGACCGGGTGCATGTACAAGGATAAACGAGTTCCTGCCGCTTCAACTCGTCGAGGGCTTGCCGGTACAGCGGCAGGCGGGTGGTCTGCACGACCGGGTCGCCGTCCCAGTCGAGGCCGAGCCAGCGGAGGTCGTCGAGCGCCTGTTCCGCCGCCCCCGGCTTGATACGGGGCGAGTCGATGTCCTCGATCCGCAGTCGGATCATGCCGCCGCGGGACCGGGCGTACAGCCAGTTGATGAGGTACGTCCGCGCGTTGCCGACGTGCTGCGCCCCCGTCGGCGACGGGGCCAGCCGGGTCACGAGCGGCTCACTCGCCACGGTTCTGTCCCGGAACCCACGTCACGTCCTTCGCGCCGTTGTCGTTCGCCACGCGGCCGAGGACGAACAGCAGGTCGGACAGACGGTTCAAGTAAATGAGAACCTGTGGGTTCACCGTCTCGCTCGCGGCCAACGTGACAACAGCCCGCTCGGCCCGTCGGCAGACCGTTCGCGCGAGGTGCAGCCACGCCGCGGCCGGCGAGCCGCCGGGCAGGACGAAGCTCCGCAACGGCTGGAGGTTCTCGTTCGACCGATCAATCGCCCGCTCCAGCCGTTCGGCCTGCGCCGCGGTCACCCGCAGCATCCCCGTTTCGCCCTCGACGATGGGGAAGCAAAGGTCGCCGCCGAGGTCGAACAGGTCGTTCTGCACCGTCCGCAGCAACTTCGCCTCCGACGAGTCGGGGCAGTGGGCGTGCAACAGCCCCAGCACGGCGTTCAGCTCGTCCACCTCGCCGAAGGCCGCGACGCGGGGGTGGTCCTTCGGCAGCCGCGTGCCGTCGCCGAGGGCCGTGGTGCCGTCGTCGCCGGTCCTCGTGTAGATGCGCGAGAGGTAAACCATAAGGAACCTTGCCCAAATTGAAGCGGTCGATCCTTCATTGATAGCCGACCGTCGCCCAGTTTCCCAGGCTTCCCCGGTCCGGCCGCGGTATCGGCGAATCCCGCAAAGTCACCGCCATTTCGTTCAACATGGCTAACGGCACGGCCGATACAAACGCTACCAACGGACGATCGAGTTCACTCGACCGAACCCCTACCTTCAAGGCGTTCGGGCCGAACGTGCTCAGTTCCCGGAAGCCGCCGTGCGACCGGGCTGGGGGAAAGCAGGTTCGACGGGTTTCGCGTCCGCCGTTTGGGAGGGGGGAACGATGTCCTTCATTCGCCGCAAACTCTTGCTGCTGGCCCTGGCCGCCTTGCCGCTGACGGTCGGCTGCAACGCGCTCGGCCCGGCCGCCCTTCTGCTCGTCCCGACGCCGCCGTGGGTGGCCGAGCGGATGGAGGAGAAGTACCAGCACACCAACGACACGCGGACGCCGGTGCTCGCCCCGATCCGGGACGGGTACCCCGCGCCGCTGTGCGAGGACCCGCCGAGCGATCGGGAAATCCTGCGGGCCATGCCGCGGGTCGCGCGGGGCGTGCCGTACCTCTACGAGGAATTCAGGGACGACGTGCAGATCGTCAAGAACCGGCTCGTGGACACGATCGACCCGCCGCGGTTCTTCCCGCTCGTCGGCATGGCGCAACTGCACCACTGCCACTGGGAATGCGTGATCTATTACAAGGAAACGGTCCAGTCGAGCTACCCCTTCCCCACGTATGTGGTGAAGCCGCGGACGCAAGTGATCTACATCGACAAGGACCACCTGCACCTGTACGTCGGGGAGAACCCGGACATGCAGAAGAAGATCGGCAACGAGATGACGAAGTATTGACCGGTCGGACGACCGGCGAGCGTCCCCTCCGTCGCTGAAGGGCGACCCATGCACCTGACCCGGAAACGGGCCAGGTGTGTGTGTTTCGGGGGATTAAAACCGGCTCTTCGGGGCGGTGCGGCGCTGCAACTCGATGCCCGCCTCCTTGTGCCCCTTGAGCGCGGCGAACGTCAGCCACCGGATCGCCTCCGGCGGGTCGAACGGGAGCACGACGCCGCCGAGGTAGAACCGGCCGACGCGGTACGCCGCCTCCACGTGCCCGGCCACGGCCGCCTTCACGTACCACTCCGCCGCCTGCCGCTCGTCCTTCAACATGCCGACGGCGGTCTCGTTCATCCGGCCGAGCTGGTACATCGCCTCGCCGGACCCGTTCTTGGCCGCCTCCCGGAGCAGCCGCTGCGCCTCCCGCGGGTTCGGCGGGCCGACGCCCGGCTCCGTGTGCCACAGCCCGAGGGCGAGCTGGGCCTTGGCGTAGTTCCGCTTCGCCGCCTGATTCAGCAACTGCAACCCGAAGTCGTAGTCCTGCTTCAACTCGTCGCCCTTGAGCAACATCTTGCCCAGCTTGTAGAGCGCCGGCGGGTAGGCGTGATTGGCCGCCCGCAGGAACCACTCGCCCGCGGCCATCGCGCTCGGCTTGACGACGATCCCTTCGAGGTGCATCAGGCCATACGAATACTCCGCCGGCGGGTACTGACCTTCCGCCGCCTTGCCGAACCAGTTGAACGCGGCCTTCCGGTCGGTGTCCGTCCCGGCCCCGTCGAGGTAACACTCGCCGACCAGCCACATTCCTTCCAGGTAGTCCCCCTCGGCCACGGCGAGGAAGTGTTCAAACGCGGCGATGGAATCTTCCTCCACCTCGATTCCCTCGGCCAGGCACTCGCCGAAGAGGATTTTCCCGATCGGCGACCCGCCCTTCGCCTCCTTCCTCCACACGTCGATCCGGTCGGGCGCGTGTTGCTTCAGGTGCGCCGGCACGTCGCCGCCGCGGAGGACGACGTTGCAATAGTTGTCGAAATCGGCTTGGAGCGAAACTTCAGGCTCCACGACAACCAATGGGACTATTTCTTCCGTCATGGCGATGGCACGAAAGAGGGTGGGGACCGTTTCCCGGAATCTAGAACACGGCCGTGGTTACGGCGCGTGGGTGGCGTGAATTTCCGTTCGGGAAGAAGGGGTGAGCGGTTGTCGGCGGGCGGCGGCGGCCGTATCGTAACCTGCCGCGAACCCTCACGAACAACGGCTGGAGTCTCCCGATGGTCGAGCGTCGAATCGAACTGGACCGGCGGTATCACCGCACGGACAAGATGCGGAAGCTGAAGAAGAAGCTCGGGGCCGCCACCGGCGAGGCCCGCGAGAAGATTCTCTACAAGATCAAGCGGCTCAGCCCGTGGTGGACGGAAGAGAGTCTGAAGCAAGCCGAAGCCGCCGCGAGCGGCGGGACCGCCCCGGCCGCGGCGAAGGCGGAGAAGAAGAAAACCCCGCCGAAGAAGAAGGCCTGACCGAGAACGCCGCGAGGAATCGCGGCGTTCTTCATTTCTCCAACTCCGCGACCAGCGACCGCAGGAACGGCTCCGCGTCCGAGACGATGCCGACCGTTTGCGTGCTGCCGCGGTCCATCAGCTTCGTCACCGTCGCCGGGCTGATGTCCACGCACGCCACCTTCACCCACGCCGGCAACAGGTTCCCGACCGCGATGCTGTGGAGGGTTGAGGCGACCATCAAGCAAAACCCCGTGCCGGGGACGTGCCGCCGCATCTCGGTTTGCGCGACCAGTACGTCGGTAATCACGTCCGGGATCGGCCCGTCGTCGCGGATGCTGCCGCACAGCACGTAGGGAATCTTCCGCGTCACGCACTCGTACATGATGCCGGCCTTCAGCACGCCCTTCTCCACCGCCGGGCGGATGCCGCCGACCCGCCGGATCGTGTTGATCGTCCGGAGGTGGTGCTCGTGCCCCTCGTCCGTCGGCAGCCCGCGGTCGAGGGAGACGCCGAGGCTCGTGCCGTAGAACGCCTGCTCCATGTCGTGGACGGCCAGCGCGTTCCCGGCAAACAGCACCTGCACGTACCCCATGCGGATCAGCTTCGTGACGAGTTCGCCGCCGCCGGTGTGGACGACGGCCGGGCCGAGGACGGCCATGACCTTGTCGCCCTGCTTCTTGCACTGCCGCATCGCCTGGGCGATCTCCCGGACGCTCACCGCCTTCGGCCGCTCGCTGCTGACCGGGCTGGACATGAACTCGAACAGCTCGTGCCGCCGCATCTCAGCCTCCGGCGGGAACACCCGCGTCCCGGCCCGGCCGACGAGGATACGGTCCCCCTTCACCACCTCCGTCATCGGCACGCACCGGGCCGACCGCCCTTCCCCGTCCACGGCGATGCCGCAGTCCATCTCCTGGTCCTCGACCTCGATCCACTCGCCGCCGATCCGGACCTGCGTGCGGAAGTTCGTCGAGCAGTAGAACCCCTCCGGGAACGCCCCGCCCATGTCCGCGGCGACCGTCCGGCAGTCGCCGGGGTCGGCCGGGACCGCCCCGTGCGAGTGGACCTCGGCGAGGATGCTCTCCAGTTGCGCGGACGACTGCGCACGGACCTCGATCCGGGCGAAGCTAGGGTCGTCCTGCCGCTCGCCGAGGTGGAGCTTCTCGATGTGGTACCGCCCGCCACGGGACAGGATCGCGTCCAGCACCTTCGGCAGCAGGAGCGAATCGACGATGTGCCCCGTCATCTCGACGTGTTCGACGGCCGTGAACGTGTTCGTCATGGGGGTCCTCCGGTCCCGTCCCTTCACGATAGCAAATCCGGGCCGGTGGGAAGCTTGCCAACGAACCCGCGGGCGTTATGATTGTCCTTACGACGGTGGCTGTAGCTCAGTTGGTTAGAGCGCCAGATTGTGGATCTGGAAGTCGCGGGTTCAAGTCCCGTCAGTCACCCT
>NZ_JCABYM010000034.1:0-5218 GCF_059499385.1 Limnoglobus sp.
CCCCTCACCCGGCGGCTTACGCCGCTCGGCTCGCCGCGGCCCCCGTTGCGCTCCCCGCGCGGGATCGACTTCCGAAGTCGAAGCCGGACTTCGGAAGTCGGGCCGCCGCGAACCCGCGGCGGCCGTTCGTGTCCTTCCCGTGCAGCCGGTGGTGTAGTGGCTCCGCACGCGACGCTGTGACCGTCGAGGGACGGGTTCGAACCCCGTCTGGCTGCCTGATACAGAGGGATGCTCCTGGGAGAGCACGCGGATTCCAACCCCGCTTCACAGGGTTCAAATCCTTGTCCCTCTGCTGAGTAGTTGGTAGTTGGTAGTTGCCAGCAAAGACCGCTCACTACTGCCTACTACCAACTACTCGCCGGCGTGGCGCGACACCAGAAAGGCACCGACCTCGTAAGTCGGCTCATGCGGGTGCGACCCCCGCCGCCGGCCCTTTCGCACGATCGTCCGGATTCCGGACCTAACGGTACACTTTCACCAACTCCTCCGCCCGGACCCGCCCGGCCGCCCCGAACCCGATGCGGCCGCTGATTCTTACTGACAGGCCGGACACGACTTGTTATAACTGCGCTTCCACCCCGGCCTTCGGACCGCCCGCGAATAATACGGCCCCCCAGCAAATGCCCGTGCCCAGCGGCTGCGAGAACGGTACGGTTGCACATGATCGAATACCAAGAGGCCCGGCGGATCGCGGCGATGCTGGCGGCCGTCGGCGAGCCGACGCGGATGCTCGTGCTGCACCGCTTGACCGAACGGCCGCACAACGTCGGCGAACTGGCCGACCTGCTCGGCATCCCGATGGTCAACATGTCCCACCACCTCGGCGTCATGCGGAACGCCGGGCTGCTCGAAGACGACAAGGAGGGCCGGCGGGTGAACTACAAGTTCCGGCCCGGCGTGTACGTCCCCGGCGGCGACTCGCCGGACGTGATCGGCACCATCCTCTGCGGCAACTACCGGGTGAACATCCTCAAGGAAGAGGCCGCGGCCAAGAGCCGGGCGAAGGTGGCGAAGAAATCCGCCGGGTGACCCGGCAAGATCGGCCCGCCGCCGAGCGAATCACCCGGTGCCACGGGCGGGACCGGCATGACCTGGAACGTCACAGACCTGATGAAGGTGGCCGCGATCTCCGCGGCCGCGTTCGGCGTCCTCCGCGTCGTCCTCGGGCGGCCGCTCGTCCGGAACGTCGTCAACCCGAACCGGCTGACGTGGCTGCTCGTCGCCGCCGGGTTCCTCGCGGCCGGGTGCGGCCTGCTGCGGGAGCAGACGAACGCCGGCAACCCGCTCGCCTGGTTCGCGCCGCTCGAAGCGCTCGTCCTGCAGGAGAAGGCGACCGGCCCGGTCCTCATCGCCGGGTTCGCGCTCTTCAACGGCCTCGTCATCCTCGGCACGCTGGCGTACTGCTGGGCCGTGCTGCCCCGCGACCCCGGCACGTTCCGCAAGCTCGCCCACCTGCCGCGGGCCGTGCAATACTATTCCAGCCTCCGCGGCGGCATCGACTTCGCCGCCCTCGTCCGGTTGGCGAAGGCCGACGGCGCGACGCCGGACGTGATCGCGACCGGCGTGAACCGGGCCGAGATCCAACAGCGGCTCGACGCGACCGGGCAGAAGGAGCCGGCCGACGTTCGCATCCGGAAGTGGCTCGACCTGGCGGTCGAGTTGCACCGCGAGTTCCAGCGGATGAACGGCCTGTTGGAGAAGGGCGGCCAGGGCGGGAACCGGCGGGTGCTGCTGGACGTGCAGTACGGCGGCTACCTGTTCCAGTACGTCCGGCCGCCGAAGGCCGGGGCGGACGTGCAGTTCCTGTTCGCGGTCGCCGTCCTGCAACAGGAGGTAACGACCCGCCGGTTCGAGGACCACTTCGACCTACTCGTCCAGGCCGTGCGGAACGCCACCGCCGCGGCCGAACGGTTGTGACACCCTTCCCCCCCGCCGCGGCGTCGGCTACCATCGGGCATCCCACCGGGCCACCGGTATGACCGACGAACCGCACCTCGACCGCACGCAGGTCCAGACCTCCGCCCCGCCGGCCGCGGTCCGCCACGGGCTGCCGGCCATCCCCGGCTACGACGTGCTCCGCGAGATCGGCCGCGGCGGCATGGGCGTCGTCTACGAGGCGAAGCAGACGAAGCTCGACCGCGCCGTCGCGCTCAAGCTCATGCGCGGCGACGACCCGCTGAACAAGGCCCGGTTCCTCGCGGAGGGCCAGGTCATCGCGGCGGTCAAGCACCCGCACGTCGTCGCCGTGTACGACTTCGGGGAGAGCGACTTTGGCCCGTACATCGCGATGGAGTACCTCACCGGCGGGCCGCTCGGTTCGCGGGTCAAGGCGGGCCACGCCTTCGCCCCGGCGGACGCGGCGGCGGTGATCGCGAAGGTCGCGTCCGGCGTCGGCGCGGCCCACGACCTGGGGATCGTCCACCGCGACCTGAAGCCGGGCAACGTGCTGCTCGCCGCCGACGGGACGCCGAAGGTGACGGACTTCGGCCTCGCGAAGCGGACCACGTCCGACCTGACGCAGACGCAGGACGCGGCCGGGACGCCGGCGTACATGGCCCCGGAGCAGGCGCGGGCGATGAAGTTCGTCGGCCCGCCGGCGGACGTGTGGTCGCTCGGCGTCATGCTGTACGAGGCGCTCGCCGGCCGCCGGCCGTTCGAGGCGACCACGGACGTGGAGTTGCTCACCACGATTCAACTGACCGACCCGCCGACGCTGCGGAGCGTGGCCGGGAGCATCCCCCGCGACCTGGAGACGATTTGCCTGAAGTGCCTGGAGAAGGAGCCGGACCGCCGCTACCCGACGGCGAACGAGCTGGCCGCCGACCTGCGGGCGTGGGCGGACGGCCGGCCGATTTCCGCGAAGCGGGCAACACCGTTCGAGAAGGCCGTACTGTGGGTGCGGCGGAAGCCGACGCTCGCCGCCGCGTGCGCCCTCGGCGTGCTGGCCGCCGTGTCCGTCGCGTCCGCCGTCGTCACGACGAGCCTCTGGCAGGAAGCGGTGACGGAGAAGCGGATCGCCGTCGAGTTCCGGGGGAAGGCGGAGGAGGCCCGCGACCTCGCCGAGGACCAGAAGCGGATCGCGGACGCGGCCCGCGGCACGGCCGTGACCGAGAAGGGCCTGGCCGACGTTGCCCGCGACCGCGCGGAGAAGGCCGAGGGGTTAGCCCGCGCGGCCGAGGGCGTGGCGAAGCAGGCCCGCGACGACATCGCCGACGAGCGGGAGCGGCTGGCCTACGCCCGCAACCTGTCGTTCGCCCACGCCGAGTACCGGGCCGGCGACGCCGCCCGCGCGAACATGTTCCTCGCCCTCTGCCCGGAGAAGCACCGCGGCTGGGACTGGAATTTCGTCCACCGCCTCTGCCACTCGGACCAGGTCACCCTCAAGGGCCACATCTCGGCCGTGTGGGACGCCGCGTTCTCGCCGGACGGCACGAAGGTCGTCACCGCCAGCAGCGACAACTCCGCCGTCGTCTGGGACGCGGCGACCGGCAAGGAACTCGTGAAGCTCGCCGGGCACGTCGGCATCGTGGACGCGGCCGCGTTCAGCCCCGACGGCGGGCGGGTCGTCACCGCCGCGCAGGACAACGCCCGCGTCTGGGACGCGCGGTCCGGCAAGCAACTCCTTCTCCTGAAGGGGCACACGAGCTTCGTCCGCACGGCCGCGTTCTCGCCGGACGGCACGAAGGTCGTCACCGGCGGGACGGACAACGCCTGCAAGGTGTGGGACGCGACGACCGGCGAGGAGCTGACGACGTACCGGCACGCGAACCCCGTCTTCTCGGTGGCGTTCACGGCCGACGGGAAGCGGGTCCTCAGCGTCGCCGACGACAACCGCGCCCGCGTCTGGGACGCGACGACCGGGAAGGTCACGGCGGGCTTCACCGGGAAGGCCGCCTGGGTCCGGGCCGCGTGGCTGACCCGCGACGGGAACCTGCGGGCCGTGACCGGCACCGACGACGGCCCGACCGCGCTCTGGGCCGCGGACGAGGACAAGCAACTCTTCGAGTTGAAGGGCCACGCGGGCACGATCCGCACGGCGTTCCCGAACGCGGCCGGCGACCGGATCGTGACGGCCAGCCCGGACCAGACGGCCCGCGTCTGGGACGTGAAGACCGGCCGCGTGGCGCTCGTGCTGAAGGGGCACACCGGCCGCGTGGAATCGGCCCGGTTCAGCCCGGACGGGTCGCGGATCGTCACCGCGTCCGCGGACAACACGGCGAAGGTCTGGTCCGCGACCGGCGGCCCGGACCCGCTCCTGCTGCCGGGCCACAAGCGGGAGGTGAAGTCGGTCGCGTTCTCCCGCGACGGCACGCGGGTCGTCACCGCCAGCAACGACGGGACCGTGCGAATCTTCGACCCGGCGTCCGGCGAGTTGACGCGGACCATCTCGGTGTCCCGCGTCGTCGCGGAGACGGCCGCGTTCTCGCCGGACGGCACGAGGGTCGTCACCGCCGGCCGCGACGGGATGGCGGGCGTCTTCGACGCGGCGACCGGCCGCCGGCTACTCACCATCGAGGCCCACAAGCACTCGGTCCGCTCGGCCGTCTTCTCGCCGGACGGCGGACGAATCCTCACCGCCGGGTTCGACAACGTGGCCGTGCTGTGGGACGCGAAGACGGGCGACCTCGTGCGGGCGTTCGAGGGGCACACGGCCCCGGTGAACGCGGCCGCGTTCTCGCCGGACGGCGCGCTCATCGCGACGGCCGGGTCCGACTTCCGCGGCCGCGTCTGGGACGCGAAGACCGGGAAGGAGCTGGCCGAGCTGAAGGGGCACGCGAGCTTCGTGGAGGCGGTCGCGTTCTCCCCGGACGGCAAGCGAGTGGCGACGGCCGGGGCGGACAACACGGCCCGCGTCTGGGACGCGGCGACCGGCCGGGAACTGCTGACGCTCCGCGGCCACACCGACGACGTGCGGACGGTGGCGTTCGACGCGGACGGCACGCGGCTCTTGACGGCGAGCGCGGACAAGACGGCGAAGCTGTGGGACGCGACGGTCGGCAACGAGACGCTGACACTGTCCGGCCACGGCGGGGGCGTGAACGCGGCGGCGTTCTCGCCGGACGGCCGCCGCCTCGCGACGGCCGGCGACGACCAGACCGCACGGGTGTGGGACGCCGGACGGTGACGACCGCTTCGGAGGAGCAGCGTCTCCGTTCGGTATTACTCCCTCTCCCCCGGCTTTGCGGGGGAGAGGGCCGGGGTGAGGGGGAAGACGCTC
>NZ_JCABYM010000035.1:0-5060 GCF_059499385.1 Limnoglobus sp.
CTATGGTGAAATAACCAGGAGTTAACGGCCTCGGGGGACTCGCTCTTGCCCGCGACGATTTGCCCGAACTGCCAGCGCCGCGGCACGGTCGTGGCGTACCTGGCGAAGCTGCCGCTCCGCTGCGTGGCGTGCGGCCACGGCCTGAAGGTGCTGACGGAGGAGCAGGAAGCCCTCGCGCCGCCCGCCGAGGCCGTCGTCGCGACGGCGGCCGAGGTTCCGGCGCTCGCCCCGGCGGCCGCGCCGGAGGTCCACCTCGCGGACCCGTCGGCGAACGGGGAGGCGGCCGCGGACACCGCCCGCGTCGCGGAGCCGACCATCTCGATCGCGTTCGACCCGGAGCTGCCGCCGCTGTTCCCGATCGGGCCGCCGCCGGAGCCGATCACCGCCGAGACGCGGCTGAAGCCGATCGACGACACCATGCCGCGGGCGCAGCTGTCCGACCTGTTAAAGGAGATCGTGTCGCTGCCGCCGACGGCCGCCGTGCCGGCGTCGGCGGCGACGCGGCCGCCCGCCCCGCCCCCGCTCCCCGCGCCGCCCGTGAAGCCGGAGGTCGAGGCGGCGTCGAAGGGCCGCCGGCTGCTCGCCCGGCTGCTGTTGGCCGCGTTCGTCGTCGCGCTGGTGCTGTTCGCCCCGGCGTGGCAGGCGGCCGTCACCCGCCTCGGGCTGCTCCCGCGGGCGTGGCCGACGTTCGCGAAGGCCGCCGTCGGGTTCGTGCCGCTGCTCTTGTTCGCGCTGTTGAACCTGCTGCTGATCGCCCTCCGCGGGCAGGACTTCGGCAAGCTGTTCCTCGGCATCAAGGTCGTCCGCGAGGACGGGTCGAAGGCCGGCGTCGGGACGGCGTTCTTCCGCCGCGAGTTCGTCCTCGGCGTGTTCGCCGCCGCGATCCTCGTCCCCGGCCAACTGCTCGCGACGATGCTGGCGACGCAGCTGGTGTTCCTGCCGTTCGCGGTGGTCGCCGCCTTGATCCTGTTGGTGGACGCGGCGTACATCTTCATGGACGGCGACCAGTGCCTACACGACCGGCTGGCGAAGACGAAGGTGGTGCGGGTGTAGTGTGAGCCGAGGCGTTGCGCGGCCCACCCTACGGCCCGGCCGAAACCCTGTTCACACCTTGTAAACCCCACCCGTCGCTCGAAAAAATCCGCCCACTTTTTTCCGCCCCCCGGCGGCTTTCCCGACACCGGCGTTCGCGCCACCGCCTTACCGTTTCACCCGGCCGACAACCGCCCACCTGCCGGATTCGCCGACTTCCCCCCATTCCGCCCGGTCCTGAGTTTCCAACCGTTTACGCGAACCCCGTTCGTCGCGATTCGCCCATCGAAATCACTGTTCCACCGAACGACCGTCGCCGGTTGTTAGCGATCCGTGACGTTTGACAGCCCCGCCCGAAGACCTAGGCTCGCACACGTTGAGGTCTGCTTTCACTCGCCAAACTCGCCAACCAGAGGTCCGTACATGCCCCGCGACCACGACTCCAAGCTCGTCCTGACCGAACTCTGCGACCGGATCGTCCCGGCCGCGCACGTCAACCTCACGACCGCCGGGGCGTCCGCGGGGGTCGGCGGCGGGATCGTCCGCCAGATCGACGCGATGCCGGCCGAGGACCTGCGGACGTTCCTGCAGCTGCACGACTGCGGCAGCGAGCAGGGGTACAACACCACCGCCCGCCGCACCCAGTTCGACGAGCGGGGCCCGTCCCGCGCCGCCCGCGCGCTGCCGCTGGGCGACGTGCCGGTCGTCGTCGAGGGCGGCGTGGCTTACCGCGAGTTCGTCCTGGAGGTCAGCGAGCGGCGGGGGGCGGCGCGGATTTCCCTGGACGAGGCGCGGGTCTACGTCGGCGAGACGAGCAACCTGACCGGGTACAACCACCGCACGAAGACGCTCGCCGGGATGGGGGCCGTGTACGACCTGGACGGGACCGGGAACACGTCCGTGAAGCTGAACGCGAACCTGAACCGCGGCCGCGGCAAGGGGGACATGGTCCTGCTCGTGCCGGACGCGGCGTTCGCCGGGAAGACGGCCGACGACTTCGTCTACCTGTACTCGAAGTTCGGCTCGACCGGCGGCGGGTTCGAGGAGTGGGCCGTCCGCCGGGAGGCCGCCCCGCCGCCCCCGCCGGTCGAGCCGAGCATCAGCGGCCGCGTCTGGCTGGACATCAACCGCGACGGCGTCCAGGACGCCGGCGAGGGCGGCATCGTCGGCGCGACGATCACCCTCCAGGGGACCGACGACCAGGGGAACGAGGTCTTCCTGACGACGCAGACGGCCGAGGACGGGACGTACACGTTCGCCAACCTGCGGCCCGGCACGTACATGCTCACGCAGGAGCAGCTGCCGGGGCTGGAAGACGGCCCGGACTTCGCCGGCAGCGCCGGCGGGTTCGTGGACAACGACCTGATCGGCGGGATCGTCCTCGGGGCCGGCGTCACGGCCGTCGGGTACGACTTCAGCGAGTACGAACAAATCGGGGGCGGGTCGTAGAGAACCATTCGCCGGTTCGCTCTCCGCCCGGCCCCTGGCCGGGCGGCGTCGTTTCGGTGGGGAAAGAAGGCGTGTAAACTCTTCAAGGATCGGGGCTTGTTCGTCGGGCCTAACTCGAAGTTGAGAACTACCCGTGACAGCATTGAGAGGCTAGCCTCTCAACTTTGGCTCAAACCTTCTCACCATCGCACACGAAACCGTCTCGAATTGGGCATACTGATCGAATATTCGCGCCAAATTGACAGCGGAAAAACAATCCGGGCGGGCTGGCGGCTTTGGCACACCGGCTGCAATTAAAAGTGCATGGCGGGGTGATAACAGTAGCAAGTTGAGTGGGCGACAACTAGCTACGGATCACCCCGCCATTTTCGTTTTCACATCGCATCTCTCGCGACTCACAACCAACCTCTGTAATTCCTGTATCGGCGACTCTCTCTCTCGTAGGGCGGGTCAAGGCTTTGCGCCGACCCGCCGGGGCACACGCGGCGTCGGCGGTTTTGTAGGGCGGGTCAAGGCTTTGCGCCGACCCGCCGTCGCGGTCCCAGCCGGTTCGACGACTCTCGGTCGCGGTTGCTATCCCCCGGCGGGTCGGCGCAAAGCCTTGACCCGCCCTACAAATCCGTCGCGCCCGGCAGCCTCGGCGCAGAGCCTTGACCAGCCCTACCAACAACGACTCACAACCGGGCCTTCTCCAACGGAACCGGCGTCGCTTCAATCAGCTTCTTGATGATGTCGTCGGTCGTGATGCCGTCCGCGTCCGCGTGGAACGTCGTCATGATCCGGTGCCGCAGCACCGGCAGCGCGACCGCCTTGATGTCGTCGGTCGTCACGTGGACGCGGCCGTACAGGATCGCCCGCGTCTTGCCGCCGAGGATCAAGTACTGGCACGCCCGCGGCCCGGCCCCCCAGCTCACCAGCTCCGGGACCCACTTCGGCACGTCCTTCTCCTTCGGCCGCGTGCTGCGGACCAAGTCCGCGACGTAGGCGAAGATGTGGTCCGCCACCACGACCTGCCGGACGACTTGCTGGAACTGCATGATCTGCTTGCCGTCGAGCATCGCCGTCAGCTCCGGCTTCGCCGTGCCGGTCGTCGCCTTCATGATCTGAATCTCTTCCGCCCGCGACGGGTAGTCCACGCGGATGTTGAACATGAACCGGTCCTGCTGCGCCTCCGGCAGCGGGTACGTCCCTTCTTGTTCGATCGGGTTCTGCGTCGCCAGCACGAAGAACGGCTCGGGCAGGCGGTACGTCTGCCCGCCGGCGGTGACGTGATGCTCCTGCATGGCTTCCAGCAGCGCTGCCTGCGTCTTCGGCGGGGTGCGGTTGATCTCGTCCGCGAGGATCATGTTCGCGAACAGCGGCCCCGGCAGGAACACGAACCGCCGCCGCCCGGTCTCCGGGTCGTCCTGGAGGATGTCCGTGCCGGTGATGTCCGCGGGCATCAGGTCCGGGGTGAACTGCACCCGCTTGAACGACAGGTGCAGAATCTTCGCGACGGTCGAGACGAGCAGCGTCTTGGCGAGGCCGGGCACGCCGACGAGCAGGCAGTGGCCGCGGCTGAACATGGCCATGAGCAGCTGCTCGACGACGGTCTTCTGGCCGACGATGACTTTCCCGATCTGGTCCGACATCCGCTCGTAGGTGGCCGCGAGGTCCTTGATGAGCTGGGCCTCGACGGGGGCCGCGGACGGGGAAGACTGAGCCATCGGGAAGCGCCTCGGGTGCCGGGGTCTGGTCCCGCCATTCTATCGGCGTTTCCGGCCGCGGCGGACCCCGACGGCCGCGAGGCCGACGGCGGCGAGGGCGAGCGTCGCGGGTTCCGGCGTCTGCACGGCCGCGGCGGCCGTCACGTCCACCCCGATGTACGCGCTGGCCGGCTCTTCCAACTCGTCCGGCAGCCCGCCGATCCCGCGGACCCGGTACCCGTTCCCGCCGAGGACCAACTCCGTCGTCGCCGGCCCGAGGGTGAGCGAGAACAGTTTCGGCGAGTTCAACTCCGGGCCGGCGATCACCGACGCACTCCCTTCCAGCTCGACCGTGCCCGACTGCCCGGAGGCGCGGTCGGTCAGCGTCAGGCTGACGAGGAACGAGGAATCCGTCGGCCCGGTCGGGGCGATCTCGGCCCGCGGGTAGGCGGGGAACTCGGGGACGGTGAACAGGCGGAAGTCGTTCGTCCCGCCCGTCAGGCTGCGGAAGTCGCCGGTCAGCGTCCGCTCCGGGAAGTCGGCGAGGTACGTGTAGTCGGAGAAGACCGGCTCGGCCGAGCCGTTGCCGGACGGGTCCACGCCGAGGTTGAACGTGCCGAGGTTCAGCACGCCGGTCCCGGTCCTGGTGCGGACGTGGGCCGAGTAGTCCCACTCGATCGGCCCGGCCGACGCGACCGGGGCGGCGACGAGCAAGGCGAAACTTGTAACGAGCGCGACGCGGTTCATTCAAGGCTCCAAGGGGGGTTTGGGCGAAGGGGGAAAAGAGGGCGACCATGTACTCGGTCCGGTCGTTTGTGGCTTTGTTCCCTCCCCCCTTGGGGGGGGAGGGTTAGGGAGGGGGGTAACCTCCCTTCCCCGGACGCGATCCTCACC
>NZ_JCABYM010000036.1:0-5035 GCF_059499385.1 Limnoglobus sp.
CCAACGGGACCGGCCGCCACGGGGGATGGGAGGAACGTCCCGGCGCACTCTCGACTTCCGAAGTCGAAGCCGGACTTCGGAAGTCGGGGCCTTTTCCCGCCGCCGTTAGCCGCCGACGCGGTCGTCCACGTCCTCGACGATCTCCCGCACCATCCGGCCGCCGCGGTCGTACCCGCGGACGAACTGCTTGTTCCCTTGCCGCGTCTCCGCGACCACGTCGTCGTCCCCGTCGCCGTCCACGTCCCGGCCGCTGACGTGGACGCCGCCGCGGGCACCGTTGCTCCCGCCGAAGAAGCTCGCCAGCTCCCGGCCGTCCTTCCCGCTGATCGCCTTCACGTGCGGGCTGCCGCCCGGCCCGGCCCCGACCAGGATGTCGTCGTTGCCGTCGTCGTCGATGTCCCCGGCCCCGACCCGCACGCCGGTCCGCAGGCTCGGGTCGAACGCGAAGAAGTTCTGGATGACCTCGCCGGTCGCCCCGTCCGTCACGACCACCCGCGCCCCGCCGCCGACCCCGGTGCCGGCGATGATGTCCGCGAAGTCGTCCCCGTTGATGTCCCCGGCCCCGACGAACACGCCGCCGCGGAACGTCTCCTCGAACGGGAAGAAGTCGTACAGCACCTCGAAGTTCCCGCCCGCGCCGCCGGTCGTGATGTCCGGCAGGTCTTCGGGCAGCGTGTCCTCCGGGATGCCGCCGTCGGCGATGCTCTGGCCGTCGATGACGCGGATGCGGGGGCCGCCGCCCTTGCCGGTCCCGGTCATCACGTCCTCGAACCCGTCGTTGTTCACGTCCCCGACGGCGATGTCCACGCCGCCGCGGAACGTCTCCTCGTAGACCATGAAGTCGGCGATCACCTCGCCGGTCGAGCCGTCCACGACCTTCAGCCGCGGGCCGCCGCCCTTGCCGGGGGCGAACACCAAGTCGTCCACGCCGTCGCCGGTCACGTCGCCGAGTTCCGCGTGGATGCCGCCGCGGAACGACCCCTCGTACCCGATGACCTTGCGGACCTCCCGCCCGGTGACCGGGTCGGCCAGGTGGATTTCCGGCCGGCCGCCGTCGTCCGGGGCGATGGCCACGGTGCCGTCCGGGATCGGCGTCCACGCGGCCGGCAGCGCCCGCAGTTCAAACGACTCCAACCGGGGCCGGAAGCGGTTCCGCTGGGAATGATTCGACATGGTCGTCTACTCCTGTTAGGAGGGCGAACGAAACAGCGAGTGTGTGGGTAGGTTGCGGACGCGACATCCTTACGCGTCGGGGTTCGACAGGATTAAGCGGTTGGCCAGGGTTCTTGGCTTTGTTCCCTCCCCCCTTGGGGGGAGGGTTTGGGAGGGGGTTGGCTGCCCGCCCCAGTAAGCAATGCCTCGGAGGAAGGGAGGCTCACCCCCCTCCCTAACCCTCCCCCCCAAGGGGGGAGGGAACAAAGGCACAAAGAACCACGGCCGACTACTCAGGGGGACTGGGCGCGAGTCGATCCGGTCCCTGGAACTGTAGGTCCGCCGCCCCGCCGGGTCAACGCGGACCGGCCGGGCAAAGTCGGGTTTCCCCTTGCATTCCGACACTTTATACCCGAAGATTTCATCACCTACCTGAACCGCGGCGGTCGGCCGACGGAACCCGCGACGCGGGAACCCCGTCGAACTGACAACCGCCGGTCGAACGTCCGCCGACTCGCCCCTCCCGCCGAAGGGATTCCCCACATGCGATTTCTCCTCGCCGCCGCGTGCTGCACCGTCGCCGCGTCCGCCTTCGCCCAGTCGCCGGTGACGGCCATTGCCGTCCACCCCGCGACGGTCGAACTCAAGAACGGCGACGACGCGGCGCAGCTCGTCGTCACCGGGACGCTCGCCGACGGGTCGCTGCTCGACCTCACGCACGAGGCGAAGTACACGGTCAAGGACGCGAAGCTGGCGAGCGTCACCGCGACCGGCCGGGCCGTGCCGCTGGCCAACGGCTCCTCCGAGATCGTCGTCGCGCACGCCGGGAAGACCGCGACCGTGCCGGTCACCGCGAAGAACGTCGGCGTGAACCTGCCGCTGAACTTCACGAACCAGGTCGTGCCGATCTTCACGAAGCTCGGGTGCAACAGCGGCGGCTGCCACGGGAAGGCGAGCGGGCAGAACGGGTTCAAGATCTCGCTGCTCGGGTTCGAGCCGGAGTTCGACTACCAGACGCTCGTGAAGGAGGGCCGCGGCCGCCGGCTGATGCCGACCGCGCCGGACGCCTCCCTGTTCCTGACGAAGGCGACCGGCCAGTCGCCGCACGGCGGCGGGCGGAAGATGGACCCGGCCAGCGACGAGTACAAGGTCGTCCGCCGGTGGATCGCGGCCGGCATGCCGTGGGGCGACGAGAAGGACCCGACGCTCGTGAGGATCAGCGTCTTCCCGGAGCAGCGGGTCATGCCCCGGCAGCGGCAGCAGCAGTTCGCCGTGTACGCGCACTACTCGGACGGCGGCGTCGAGGACATCACCCGGCGGGCGCAGTACGAGAGCAACGACGGCGAGGTCGCGGTCGTGGACGGGGCCGGCCTCGTCCGCACGCTGTCGATGAGCGGGCAGGCGGCGATCATGGCCCGCTACCAGGGCATGGTCACGACGTTCCGCGCCGTCGTCCCGCTCGGCCAGAAGACGCCCGAATGGACGTTCGACGAGAAGACGCTGGTGGACAAGCACACCGCGAAGAAGTGGCGGGAACTCGGCCTCGTTCCCGCGGAGCTGGCCGGCGACGAGACGTTCATCCGCCGGGCGACGCTCGACATCACCGGCACGCTGCCGACGCCGAAGCAGGTGACGGACTTCGTCGCCGACACGGCCGCGGACAAGCGGGACAAGCTGATCGACCGGCTCGTGGAAACGCCGGAGTACGCCTACTACTTCGCGAACAAGTGGGCCGACGTACTTCGCGTGAAGCGGCGCGGCGAGCGGGACCGGGCGGAGGGGACGTTCGCGTTCCACGGCTGGATTCGCGAGGCCGTCGCCAGCGACCTGCGGTTCGACGAGTTCGTGAAGGCGATCGTCACGGCGACCGGCGACGAGCAGACGAACCCGCCGAGCGTCTGGTTCAAGGAGATCGACAAGCCGGAGCAGTTCGTGGACGACCTGTCGCAGGTGTTCCTCGGCCAGCGGCTGACGTGCGCCCAGTGCCACCACCACCCCTACGAGAAGTGGGGCCAGGACGACTATTGGGGCCTCGCCGCGTTCTACGGCCGCGTCGGGCGGAAGGAGCTGACCGTCCCGACCGGCGACCAGGGCCGCGGGCAGGTGAAGCGGCAGCTCGTGTTCACGAAGGCGGCCGGGCAGGTGACGAACAAGCGGACGCAGAAGGCGGCCGACCCGAAGCCGCTGGACGCCCCGCCGATGGCCGTGGACGCGGCCGACGACCCGCGGCAGAAGCTCGCCGAGTGGATGACCGACCCGAAGAACCCGTTCTTCGCGAAGACGCTCGCCAACCGCTACTGGGCGCATTTCTTCACCCGCGGCATCGTGGACCCGCTGGACGACATGCGGGTGACGAACCCGCCGTCCAACCCGGAGCTGCTCGACGCGCTGACGAAGAGCGTGATCGACAGCAACTTCTCCTTGAAGGCGCTGGTGAAGACGATCTGCAAGAGCCGGACGTACCAGTTGAGCGCGGTTCCCAACGACTTCAACAAGCACGACAAGCAGAACTACGCCCGGTACTACCCGAAGCGGATGAGCGCCGAGGTGCTCTTGGACGCGGTGAACCAGGTGACGGACAACGCGCAGGCGTTCAACGGGCTGCCGAAGGACCGGCACGCCCCGACGCGGGCGATCGCGCTGCCGGACGAGTCGTACACGAGCTACTTCCTGGAGGTGTTCGGGAAGCCGCAGCGGATCAGCGCGTGCGAGTGCGAGCGGGTGAACGAGGCGAACCTGGCGCAGGCGCTGCACCTGTTGAACAGCGACGAGGTGCAGGGGAAGATATCCAACGGCGGCCGGGTGAAGGCGCTGACGGCGGCCGAGGACAAGCGGGCCGACGCGGAGAAGGTGACGGAGTTGTTCCTGTGGGCGTTCGGCCGACGGCCGACGGCCGACGACCTGAAGGCGGCGACGGACCACATCGCCGCGGCCGTGGCGAAGGGCGGCCCGGCCGCGCGGCGGACGGCGATCGAGAACATCGTCTGGGCGTTGATGAACACGAAGGAATTCGTGTTCGTGCAGTAATCCGGAAAATGTAAATCGCAATCCAATATTTTGTTGCGGCAGATTTACCAGTGCTGGGGAAAACGGGCACTCGCGCCGAATATATGCTGGTAAGCTTCCTTGTCATTCTGAGAGGGCTTGGCAGTGCCCAACAGACATTGTTTAAACTGCAAATAGAACTGTCGGCGATATACCTCAAGCGGCTTCTGAGGTTTTCCGGCTAGTGAGTCTTTATATGATTCATGCTTCTCGTATGTTCCCATAGTCAGTAGATTTGTCGTCCATAGTGCCAATAGGTCTACACCTTTTTCGTCTCGATTGGCAACTCGATCCCACCCCCACTTTAAAATGGTTTGAACTGATTCATCTTTCAATAAAATCTGCTTTCTCTTTGCGTTCACCCAATTGCCTACAGGACTAGCTATAATTTCGATGAAGTGCTTGTCTTGCCATTCCAGTAGCATGTCATCTGGAGTCGATCTTACAGCCTTCCAGTTCCTCTCAGATTCTAGTCGGAATTCTGGCTTCAACAGGGCAATCTTTGAGTCCATAGATTGGGTTAAAGCATTCAATTCTACATCGACAGTCTTGCCAAGTATCGCAACCGCTTCATCATAACTACCGGTTTTTTTGCCCGACGGTGTTACTTCCTGGTCGGTTGTCTCATTCGAGTAATGACGTCCGACGAAGAACCCGCCAACCGCGCCGATCATTAGGCTGATAATCGACACCAGGGTCAATGCAGTCCTTGAAGAATTATCTTTAGTCATATTCTCACCAAGCAGAAGTAGTGGAAAACATTCTATCTCGGCATATACTTTGTGTCACTAGAGGCTGTTTCACAACTGGTCTTGCACTAACTCCCGCCCTTGCGGCA
>NZ_JCABYM010000037.1:0-69098 GCF_059499385.1 Limnoglobus sp.
CGAACTCGCCATGGCCTTCATCACACTCAATAAGCTGTTATGAAACAGCCTCTACGCAAACCGTCTTTCTAGTCTGATTCTTCATTATCTTTGCAGCTCTGGGGACGTTTCGCCGCCCCTCCGGGGCGGTTGATGCGGCAACCTCGTTCCACGGGTTTCACCCGTGGCTACAGTCCGCGGCCCCATCCGGGGCCGAAAACCAAGACCGCCCCATCCGGGGCGAGGAACCACGTCCCCGCCGTGTCGTGAACGCCGTCCCGCCCGTTCGCGCGGCCCGTCTCCGCAGTCGCTTCCCGCACGCAACTCTTGGCCCCGGATGGGGCCGCGGGGTGCAGCCACGGGTGGAGCGGAGGCCGCGCAGCCGGCCGCAGCGCAACCCGTGGAACCCGTCGCCCCCACGCGACCGCCCCGGAGGGGCGGCGGAACGTCCCGCCCGCGGACGCCCTCAATCGAACACGTACCGCTCGTCGTACTCGACCTCGTGCTTCTTCAACAGCCACAACAACTCCGAGCGGAAGTCCTCCTTCTTGTGGTGCTCGTGCTGCCCGGCGATGTACGCCTTCACCGCCGCCTCCTGCGACTTGCTGACCGTGAACGCCGCGTACCCCTCCTGCCACGCGAACCGGCGGAGCCGCGGGAACGTCTCGTGGACCCACGCCGACGACCGCGATTTCACCACCCGCATCAGTCGTGTAGGGTGGGTCGAGGCTTTGCGAGGCCCACCGGGGCTTGTCCCCTCTGCCCCGGCTTTGCGGGGGAGAGGGGGATTTGGCGAACGGCACGGCGTAAGCGTGCCGGTGTGCGCCGCGCCCCGCACCGGCACGCTTACGCCGTGCCGTTCGCCTGGCGACGCCCTTCCTTAGCCGGGTCCTCTTCCCGCAAAGCCGGGTGAGAGGGAGGAGGATCGGTGGGCCTCGAAGACTCGACCCACCCTACGAAGACAATCCCGCCCCTTGAGTCTGGTCCCCGCGGCCGGGACGGTCGGCGGGCGGGACGCCCGCGGTCCCAGGACCGTCCGCTCTCCCCGTCGCCCGGTGACGGTGTAGAAAGTCGTCAACCGCCGCCGCCGTTCGCCCGCCCGCCGATTCCTCCGACGAGTCGCCGCTGAAACCCGAACCCCCCGCCCCCTGGTGGCTCGTCCCGAACCTCGTGGCCCTCGACGCGCCGCTCGTCGCCGTCGCGTGGCAGCGGTTCCTCCGCTGGCAGTTCGACCCGCCGCCGTCCGTCCTCGTGTCCGCCGTCCTCGCCCTCACCGTCTGGGGCGTCTACCTCGCCGACCGGTGGCTCGACGCCAAGCGCGGCCGCCTCGACGCCGACCGCCACCGGTTCGCCGCCCGCCACCCGCGGGCGGTGGCGATGGCGGCGGCCCTCGCGTTCGCGGCCGCGGCCGTCGGCGGGTGGTTCCTGCCGCGGGAGATTCCCGCCGCCGGCGTCCTCGTGGCGGCCGGCGTCGCCGCGTACCTCGCGCTCGTCCACGTTCTCGGCGCGGGCCGGGACGGGCTGAAGGAACTGCTCGTCGGCGTCGGGTTCGCGTCCGGCGTGGCCGTGCCGCTGATGGCCGCCCCGGTCCCGGCCGCGGCGTGGCTGCCGTCGGCCGTCGGGTTCGGGCTGCTCTGCTGGCTGAACTGCCGGCTCATCGACCGCTGGGAGTCCGCCACCCCCGTGGGCCCGTCGGACTACCTGCTCGCGGCGGCCGTCGCCGTCGTGGGCGTGTTGACGCCCGCCCGCGTCGCCGGGGCGCTGCTCGTGGCGGTCGCGCTGTTGCTCGCCGTCCACGTCGGGCTGGCCGCGCGGCCGCGGGTGGCCCGCGTGTTGGCGGACCTCGTGTTGCTGACGCCGCTGGCGTTCGGGGTGTGACGTGCCGCGGCCGCGCTTCGACCTGCTCGCCCCCGCCTACGTCTGGCTCGAACGGGCCAGCTACCGCGGCCTCCTCCAGTGGTGCCGCACGGCGCTGCTCGCCGAACTCACGACGGCGACCCGCGTGCTCGTCCTCGGCGACGGCGACGGCCGGTTCCTGGAAGCGTTCGCGGCGGCGAACCCGCACGCGGAGATCGACGCGCTCGACGTCAGCCCCGCGATGACGGAGCTGGCCCGTCGCCGGGTGGCGAACGTTCCGGAAGCCGCGGCCCGCGTGCGGTTCGAGGTCGCGGACGCCCTGTCGCGTTCGTTCCCGTCCGAACAGTACGACCTGATCGTGACGAACTTCTTTCTCGACTGCTTCACGCGGCCGCAACTGGAGGAACTGATCCCGCGGCTGGCCGCATCCCTCCGACCCGGCGGACGGTGGCTGGTCGGCGACTTCCGCCTGCCGCCACGCACGTTGCCGCGATTGGCCGCGCGGGTCGCGCTCGCGGGGATGTACCTGTTCTTCCGCGTCGTCACCCGCATCCCGGCCGGGGAACTGGTCGATCCCGACCCGTTGCTCGCCCGCCACGGCCTGACCCGCGGCCCGTCGCGCGAGCGGCTCGGCGGGTTCCTGACGGCGACGCTGTGGGTGAAGTGACTGCTCTGTCGGTCACGGCAACCGCCGTCGCCAGTAGCCGGGCTTGCGGCCGGTGTGGGCGACGGCGATGACCAGGACGCCGGCCGCGTCTTCCAGGTAGATGAGCAGGAACGGGAAGCGATTGAACCGGCAGAATCGGGTTCCATGAAGGTGGGGCGGCCACGCCTGCGGTGCGGCCCCGACGCGGGCGACGACGGCATCGAGTTCGGCCATGAACCGGCCGGCGAGGGCGGGACTGATCCGCGCGTAGTACCGGCGTTCCGCCCGCGCCTCGGCGAGGGCCCGCGGGTGGAAATCAACCGGCGGCATCGTCGTCCTCGGCGATCTGCCGCCGGGCCTCGTCCCACGGCACGGGCGTCACCCGGCCGGAGCGGACTTCGTCCAACCGCTCCCGGACTTCGTCCGCCCACGCCCGTTCGACATCCGACTCGCCGGCCGGGTCGAGACTTTCCAACAATCGGGCCGCCACAGCCCCGCGGTCCGCTTCCGACAGCTGCAGCGCCTGATCGAGGATGGTTCGCACGGATTCGCTCACGGTCAACCCTCCACTTCGATCATACCCGACACGACGGAGAAACTCACCCCCGCCGTCGTCCGCGGCCGCCCTTCGCCTTCTTCACCTGCGGACTCGCCACCTGCTCGCCCTTCAGCTTCGCGATCTGGTCCCGCAGGCTCGCCGCCCGCTCGAACTCCAGGTTCTCGGCCGCCGTCAGCATCTCCTTCTGCAACTCCTCCAGGAACTCGGCCGTCACGTAGTCGCCTTCCGTTTGCCCCGCCACCTCCTGCGCCAGCTTGTGCGCCTCGACCTCCTCCTCGATCACGCTCTTGATCGCCGACTGCACCGTCCGCGGGGTGATGTTGTGCTCCACGTTGTACGCCGTCTGCAACTCGCGGCGGCGGGCCGTCTCCTTCAGCGCGCGGTCCATCGAGTCGGTCACCGTGTCCGCGTACATGATGACCTCCGCGTTCACGTTCCGCGCCGCCCGGCCCATCGTCTGGATCAGCGACTTGTCGCTCCGCAGGAACCCCTCCTTGTCCGCGTCCAGGATCGCCACCAGCGACACCTCGGGCAGGTCCAAACCTTCCCGCAGCAAGTTCACGCCGACGAGCACGTCGAACGCGCCTTCCCGCAGCTCGCGGAGGATCGTCACCCGCTCGATCGCGTCGAGTTCGCTGTGCAGCCACTTGCACCGCAGCCCGGCGTCCTTGAAGTAGTTCGTCAGGTCCTCGGCCATCCGCTTCGTCATCACCGTGACGAGCGTGCGTTCCTTCTTCTCGGCCCGCAGGCGGATCTCCTTCTCCAGGTCCTTCACCTGCCCGCGGGCCGGGCGGACGTGCGCGATCGGGTCCACCAAGCCGGTCGGCCGGATCACCTGCTCGACGACCTCGCCGCCGCTGCGTTCGAGTTCATACGGCCCCGGCGTCGCGCTCAGGCAGAGGCACTGCTTCAGCCGCTTCTCGAACTCCTCGAACCGCAGCGGCCGGTTGTCCATCGCGCTCGGCAGCCGGAACCCGTGCTCCACCAGCGTCTGCTTCCGGGCGGCGTCGCCGTGGTACATCCCCCGCACCTGCGGCAGCGTGACGTGCGACTCGTCCACCACCAGCAGCATGTCGTCCGGGAAGAAGTCCAAGAGCGTGTACGGCGGCTCCCCCGGCTTGCGGCCGCTGAACCACCGGGCGTAGTTCTCGATCCCGGAGCAGTACCCGACCTCCCGGAGCATGTCGAGGTCGTACCGGCAGCGGGCCTTCAGCCGCTCCGCCTCCAGCAGCTTGCCCTCCTTCTTGAACTGTTCGAGCCGGTCGTTGAGTTCCGCCTCGATGCCCTTGATTGCCTCGCGGGTCCGCTCCTCCGGCGTGACGAAGTGCTTTGCGGGATAAATGTACAGTTCCGGCAGGTCCTTGATGACCTCGCCGGTGACGGGGTGAATCACGGACAGCGCATCGACCTCGTCGCCGAACAGCTCGATCCGGTAGCCGACTTCCTCGGACGCCGGCCAGACCTCGATCGTGTCGCCGCGGACGCGGAAGTGGCCGCGCTCGAACGCCACGTCGTTCCGCTTGTACTGAACGTCCACGAGCTTCAGCAGCAACTGGTCGCGGTCGATGACCTCGCCCTTTGGCAGGTAGACGACCATCCGCTTGTAATCACTCGGCGAGCCGAGGCCGTAGATGCAGGACACGGACGCGACGATAATCACGTCCTCCCGGCTGACGAGGGCGGCGGTCGCGGCGAGCCGGAGGCGGTCGATGTTCTCGTTGATGCTGGAGTCCTTCTCGATGTAGATGTCCCGCTGCGGGATGTACGCCTCCGGCTGGTAGTAGTCGTAGTAGCTGACGAAGTAGTTCACCGCGTTGTTCGGGAAGAACCCCTTGAACTCCTTGTAGAGCTGGGCGGCGAGCGTCTTGTTGTGGGCGAGCACGAGCGTCGGCTTGTTGACCGCCGCGATGACGTTGGACGCGGTGAACGTCTTGCCGGTCCCGGTCGCGCCGAGCAGCACCTGGAGCGGCTTGCCGCCGCGGAACCCGGCGACGAGTTCGGCGATGGCCTTCGGCTGGTCGCCGCCGGGGGCGTACTCGGAGACGAGGTCGAACTTCGCGGCCATGCTTTCCCTCCGTCGCGCCGGGCGCGGTCGGCTTTGATATACAAATTATCACAAATTGCGAACCCCGCCACCGGGGGATTTTATCCCGGAGCGTCCCCGACGAATGCGGGCGATTCCGGCAAATGCCGCCCCCGCGGCGGCGAACAGCCCTTCAAATCCGACACCCCGCCGACCCGAGGGTCACGTCATGGAATCCGTCTTCCTGTGGTGCGCCGGCCTCGGCGGCACGGTCATCGGTTGCCAGCTGCTCGCGTCGTTGGTCGGCCTCGGCTCCGACCACGACGCGGACGCCGGCGACGACGCGGACGCCGGCGGCCACGACGAGGCCGGGTGGTTCTTCGGGCTGCTCACCATCCGCACCGCCGCCGCCGGCCTCGCGTTCTTCGGCCTCGGCGGCCTGTCGGCGCTGAGCGCGGGGGTGGACGGCCCGCCGGCCGTCGCGTTCGCGGCCTTCTGCGGGTCCGGGGCCGTCATGCTCGTCGCGAAGATCATGGCGACGTTCAAGCGGCTCCAGCACGACGGCAGCGTGGACATCGAGGCCGCCGTCGGCGCGGTCGGCACGGCCTACCTCCGCGTCCCGGCGGCGAACGCCGGGCCGGGCAAGGTGACGCTGACGCTGCAAGGCCGGACCGTCGAGTGCGAGGCGTTCACGCCGGCCGCGGAGATCGCGACCGGTCAGCCGGTCCGCGTCGTCGCCGTGCTCGGACCCAATGCCGTCGAAGTCGAACCACTTTCCGGAGTCGCGTCATGACTACACCGTTGCTCGCCGACGCGGGGTTGGCCCTGTCGTCGAAGAACCTGACCGAGTTGCCGTGGCCGCTCATCACGGCCGCCGCCGCGGGCGTCGTGCTGTTCAGCTTCTTGATCCTCCTCGCGAGGCGGTACAAGCGGTGCCCGAGCAACCGGGTGCTGGTCATCTACGGGAAGACGGGCGGCGGCAACGCGGCCCGGTGCGTCCACGGCGGGGCGGCGTTCGTCGTGCCGCTCATCCAGGACTACGCGTACCTGAGCTTGGAGCCGATCCAGATCGAGATCCCGCTCAAGGGCGCGCTGTCGATGGAGAACATCCGGGTGAACGTGCCGAGCGTGTTCACCGTCGCCATCGGGACGGACGGCGAGACGATGCAGAACGCGGCCATCCGGCTCCTCGGCCTGACGAACCAGGAGGTCCGCCAGCAGGCCCAGGACATCATCTTCGGCCAGCTCCGGCAGGTCATCGCGTCGATGAAGATTGAGGACATCAACCGCGACCGGGACAAGTTCCTGGAGTGCGTGCAGAAGTCGCTGGAGCCGGAGCTGAAGAAGATCGGCCTCGTGCTCATCAACGTGAACATCACCGACATCACGGACGAGTCCGGGTACATCGAGGCGATCGGCCGGAAGGCCGCGTCGGCGGCGATCCAGCAGGCGAAGGTGGACGTGGCCGAGCAAGAGAAGCGCGGGCAGATCGGCGTCGTCGAGGCGGACCGCGAGAAGCTCATCAGCGTGGCGAACGCCACGAAGTTCACCGAAATCGGCACGCGGGAGGCGACCCGCGAGCAGGCCGTCCGCGTCGCGCAACTCGACAAGGAGCGGGCCGTCGGCGAGCAGACGGCGAAGCTGGAACAGGACGCCCTCGTCAAGGAGGCCCAGCGGTTGCAGGCGATCCGCATTGCGGAACTCGACCGCGACCAGAAGGTCGGCGAGGAGCGGGCGAAGTTCGAGAAGGAGTCGCTCGTCGCCGAGGCGGACCGCGAGAAGCGGATCCGGCTAGCCGACGCGAACGCGAAGGCCATGACCGGCGAGGCGACGGCCCAGGCGACCATCGCCGCGGCCCAGGCCGAGTTGAGCGTGAAGAAGGCCGAGGCGTACCAACTGTCCGAGACGAAGAAGCGGGAGGCGGAGGCGGCCGTGCTGGAGGCCGAGAACCGGGCGATGGCGAAGGCGGCCCTCGCCGAGGCCGAGAAGATCGAAGCGGAGAAGCGGGCGTCGCTGGAAGCCCCGGCGAAGGCGGAGAAGGCGAAAACCATCGTCGAGGCCGAGGCGGCGGCCGAGCGGCAGAAGATCGAGGCGGCGGCCGCGGCCGCGGCCATCTACGCGAAACTCGAGGCCGAGGCCCGCGGGCAGTACGAGATCCTCGCGAAGAAGGGCGAGGGGTTGCAAAAGATCATCGAGGCGTGCGGGTCGCCGCAGGCGGCGTTCCAGATGATGATGCTCGAGCACATGGACGCGATGACGGCGGCGTCCGCGAAGGCGATCTCGAACATCAAGTTCGACAAGGTCGTCGTCTGGGAGAACGGCGGGAACGGCAGCGGCCAGTCGAACACGGCCGCGTTCCTCCAGAGTATGGCCCGCACGCTGCCGCCGATGATGCAGGTGATGCGGGACGTGGGCGGCGTCGAAGTCCCGGAGTTCCTGGCGAAGCTCCAGGCCGAGCCGGCCAACGGCAAGGAGAAAACGGCCGCCCGGTGAGGCCGCCCGGACCGCACGCCCCTCCCCGCCAGCGGGGAGGGCGATTCCCCTCCCCCCCGCGACACGTCTTCTCGCGGCCATGCGGCCCGACCGGTTCGATTTCCCCGCGGCCCCTGGTCAGTTCGCCTTGACCTTCAAGGATAACCTGTGTCAAGCTGAAAAAACACCCGCACCCCGGCCCGTGGGAACACGACATGGTCACGGACTCGACGCCCGGCACGCCCCGCCGGTACTGGCAAATCCCCACGTTCCTCCTCGGCCTCGTCGCCGTCTACGGGGCATACAAGTTCGTCCCGAACCCGGCCCACGGCACGAGTTCCGCCGCCGGCGACCTCGCGGAACTCCGGTCGGCGCTCGAACGCAAGTCCGTGGACGCGGCGGCCGTCGAGCCGCTGCTCCGGAAGCTGGCGGACGCGACCGACACGCCGACGAGCTTCGCCGTCGGCAGCGGGTACGTCGCCCTCGCGGACCTGGCCCCCGGCGAGAACGCCGACTACTGGCAGGCCGCCGCGAAGGCGTTCGACCGGTGCGACGCCGCGAAGTTCGAGACCCCGGCCGACGTGCCGGCGTTCGCGTTCCGGGCCGCGCTGGCGAAGGCCGCCACGAACGTCGGCGACCCGGCCGAAATCCTCCGCGCCCTCGTCGCCCCGCCGCCGGGCGAGGCCCGGACCGAGACGCCCCGGCTGATCGCCGAGACGGCCCTGCGGGTCAACCCGCCGGACCGGGCGCGGGCGAAGGAGAACTTCGCCAAGTACCTCGGCGGGCAGAACCGCGCGACCCCGGCCGCGACCGCCCGGTACAAGCTCGAACTGGCGAAGCTCTACCTCGCCGACCGCGAGCCGGACAGGGCAAGGCCGTGGCTGAGGGACATCGGCGCGACCGCCCCGGCGGACGTGCAGGCGCTGGCGAAAATTCAGCTCGGCCAGCTCGCGATGGCCGACGGGAAGTGGGCCGACGCGGTGTCGCAATTCGAGGCGGCGATCCTCTCGCCGGGGCTGCCGCCGGAGGAGCGCGGGACGATCCGCTACCTGACCGGGTTGGCGCACCTCAAGTCCGGCAGCGATGCGGCGGCCGCGCCGTACCTCGTGCAGGCGGCGAAGGAGCCGGGCGGCGTCGGGGCCGCGGCCGCGATGAAGCTGGCCGAGGTCCGCGGCCGCGACCCGAAGTCGCGGACGGAGGCGGCCGAGTGGCTGGAGAAGGCCGTCACGCGGGTCGGCGCGACCGGCGACCACCTGAAGCCGGCCGAGCTGCGGGCCGTGTTCGAGGACGTGATCCGGGCGAGCAGCACGGACGGCGACTTCCCGACCGCGCACCGGGCGGCGACGGCCTACGCGAAGGTCGCCGAGAACGACGCCGACCGCCGCCTCCGGGCCGAGATCGGCGAGCAGTGGGCGAACGCGCTGTTGAAGACGAACCCGGCCGAGGCGCGGCCGAAGTTCCTGGACGCGGCCGGCGAGTACGCGGCCCTCGGCGAGCGGGCGGCCGACCCGGCCCAGAAGGCGGAACTGCTCCGCAAGGCCGCGTTCCAGTTCAAACAGGCGGGCGAAACGTCGAAGGCGGTGGCCCTCGTTTCCACCATCCTCGGCACGAAGAGCGTGCCGGACGAGCTGATGGGCCAGGCGTGGATGGACCGGGCCGATCTACTTCCCTCCGATCAAGCCGCGGAAATCGAGGAGGCGTTGAAGAAGGCCGTCGCGCTGCCCGGCCCGGCGGCGACCCCGGCCCGGTACAAGCTGGCCGTCGGGTACGTGAAGCGCGGCCAGGACGCGGCCGGCGACAAGCAACAGGCCGAGGCGATGGCGAAGCTCGGCCGCGACATGCTCGCGCAGATCGCGGACGCGGCGAGCGTGACGGACGCCGCGACGCACGAGCAGGCGCTGTTCGAGTTGGGCCGGCTGTCGATGCTCGACCGCCGCTACCCGGACGCGGAGGCCCGGCTGCGGAAGCAGCTCACGCTATACCCGGCCGGCGGGCAGGCGGACAAGGCCCGGCTGTGGGTGGCGAGCGCCCTGCTCGCCCGCGCCCAGACCGACGCCGCGGCCGCGCCGAAGGCGCGGACGGAGGCGCTCGTCTACCTGAAGGAACTGGCGAAGTCGTCGGACAAGTTCCTGCAGACGTGGGGCGAGATTTGGCAGGCGAACACGCTCCTCCAGATGGGCGACCCGGCCGCGACGATCGCGCTGTGCAAGGGCCTGACGGCGAAGCACAAGGACACGCTGGAGGAGCTGGTCCTCGGCAAGTTGCTGTTCCACGCCCACCTGAGCGGCGACCCCGGCGAGGCGCAGAAGGCGCTGACGCGAATGGAGGAGCTGTTCGCGAAGCTGCCGCGGGACGCGTACCGCGCCGACGCGGAGTACTCCTACGACCACTGGAAGGCCGAACTCCCGCGGCTGCGGGAGATGCTGGTGAAGAAGTGAAAATGTTCGCTGCCGGCCCGGAGGGTATACTGGTAGAAGCCCGGTAACTCGTTTCAGTGATCGTCGCCGAGGTTCGTTGCCGCGAGAGGTGAAGCCGTGACCGAATCCTCTGTCATCCGGAATGAAATCACCCAGCGCCCGGACTGGCACAAGTTGGTCGTCCGGGCCGACGAATGGGTTCGGCAATCCCTACGGCAATGGCAGTCGGGAAAGAACATCGAATGGCGTGTTCGGGAGACTCCGGGCAGCGAGCCACGATTCCTTTTCACCATTCGCGCGAACGGGAACCAAGTCGAAGGTGAATTCTCAGAAGTCGAAATCGCCGACCGGGACGCGGTCCGGCGGAAAGTCGTTCCCCTTTGGGGCGAACTCATCGACAAGGGCGTTCAGCAAACGTTCGAGAGCCTTCACCAACTCCTGGTCGATTGGAGGTCCGAAGCACGCGAGGAGGAGGTCGCGAGTGGCCACGCGAACTGAGGAACGACTTGCCGAGATCGATCAGCGGCTGACCCAACTGAAGACGCAATTAGACGAGCGGTCGAATCAGACGCGGGAGGCCACGGAAATCTTCCGCTCGGACATCAAGGACCTGCAACAGAAACTCAGTTCCGTCGAGTCGGAGGTGGCGGGGCTGAAACAAAAGGCCGCGGAATTGGACAAGCGGTCGGATCGGACGTGGTCCCTCACCCAGGCCGTCATTGTTGTCGCGATCACGGCCCTGGTATCCGCGCTAACACAACTCGCGCTCAAGCGTTCGTAATTCGCGGCCCGGCGGGATGTCGCCCGAACGCCGTCCCCTCACTCGCATGGAAACCTACGTCAGCACCGACATCGAGACCGACGGGCCGATCCCCGGCCCGAACTCGATGCTCAGCTTCGGCTCCGCCGCGTTCACCCCAGCCGGCGAACTCCTGTCCACGTTCGAGGCCAACCTGCACACGCTGCCCGGCGCAGCAGGCGACCCGAAGACGATGGCGTGGTGGGAGACGCAACCGGACGCGTGGGCCGCGTGCCGCCGTGACCTGCGCGACCCGGCCGAGGCGATGGCGGCCTACGTCGCGTGGGTGAACGGCCTGCCCGGCAAGCCGGTGTTCGTCGCGTACCCGGCCGGGTTCGACTTCCTGTTCGTGTACTGGTACATGGTTCGCTTCACCGGCGGGTCGCCGTTCTCGTTTTCGGCGCTCGACGTGAAGACGTTCGCGATTTGCCTGCTGGGGTGCGAGTACCGGGCGGCGACGAAGCGGAACATGCCGCGGGCGTGGTTCACGGACCGGCCGCACACGCACCAGGCACTCGACGACGCCCTCGGCCAGGGGGAGCTGTTCTGCAACATGCTCGCCGCGGCGCGGGCGAAGCGGGCGTGACCCGACTTCCGAAGTCCGGCCTCGACTTCGGAAGTGGATTTCGCGCGGGGGCGTCCGCAGTCCCGGCAACCGCCCCTCCGTCCGCTCGACTTCCGAAGTCGAAGCCGGACTTCGGAAGTCGGTGGCTCACTTCGACGGCCGCTTCGGCTCGTCCTTCACCGGCACGTCGAGCTTCTCGACCAGCTCCTTGATCATCTTCAGCGTCGCGTCGTCCGCGATCACGATCAGCGAGTTCGTCCGGTCGTCGACGGTGAGCTTCGTCCGGCCGCTCAGCCGCACGTTCCCGCCGAACGGGTTGCCGCCGAAGCCCCGGCCGTCGTCCGCCGCGAGCAGCGGCGCGAGCGTCGCGGACAGCGTGGACGCCTGCGTGTGCTTGATCGGGAAAACTTGCGTCGTGACGCCGTCCGCCTTCTTCTCCACCGCCGGCGCGGCCTCGTCGCCATCACCCCCGCGGCCGGCAGGGGCCGTGAGGACCCGCACCTTCTGCCGCTTGAACACCAACGCACCCTTCTCGCCGCTCGTCACGAGTTCCCAGCCCTCCTCGCCGAGTTTGTTCAACTCCTGCTCGGGCGTCAGCCCGACCAGCGGCACGGTCGTCACCTTGTACTCCCACTGCGGCGTCCGGACCGAGAGAAACGCGACCGACGGCCCGCCGGATCGCCCCCCGGCCGCGCGTGCATCGCGGCCGCCGCGGTCGGAACCTGGGGTCTGGCCGGTCGCGTCGCTAAAGACGGCCGTGCCGATGGTCGTCGTCATGGCCGTCGCGACGAGCAGCGCGGCCGCCAGCCACTTCGTTCGGGTACTCATTTCAAACGCTCCTTGGGCCAGTTGAAGGACGGTCGGGGAAAGTGATTCGAGCGACCGCGGCAGCGCGGCCGCGAGTTCCGCGAGGGCGGGCGGGGCGGCCGCCGTGCCGGTCGCGCTGCCGAGGGCGACGGCCCCGGCCGCCGTCCCGGCCGTGAGGCCGCGGCGGGCGAGCCGGTCGATCACCCGCTGGCGGGCGCGGGCGAGGCGGGCGGTCAGCGTGTTCACTTTGAGGCCGAGCTGGTCGGCCGCGTCCGCCTGCCGCACGCCTTCGAGGCAGCACAGCACGAACGCCGACCGCAACCCGTCCGGCAGCCGTTCGACTTCCTCGTGGACGGCCGCGAGCAGTTCGTTCCACGACGATTCCGAGACGGGCACGGCCGCCTCGGTGGTCGCGGCGGCCTGTTCCCGGTGGCGGCGGTTCGCGGCCGTGCGGCGGACCTTCATCGCCACGCGGACGGCGACGCCGTGCAGCCACGCGGCCAGCCGCTCGCCGTGCCGGACCCGTCGCCCGCCGCGGACGAGGGCGAGGAACGTCGCCTGGAAGGCGTCCTCGGCGTCCGCGTCGGCCGGCAGCAGGTTGCGGCAGACGTTCCAGACCATCGCCCCGTGCCGCCGGACGAGGGTGGCGAACGCCCGGTCGTCGCGTGTCGCGACGAACCGCGCGAGCAACTCCGCGTCCGCGGCGTGGTCGGCCGCCAGCGCCTCGGCGTGGCGGAGGATGGTTTGCAGGTGTGCCCGGCTCATGCGGCCCTCGGGTTCCTACTCAATAGTTCCCGCGCGGGGTCAATTATGACAGCGAAGAATTGATGAGAGGTTGTCCGTCGGAACGGAGTGGTCGGTTCTACAATGTCGCGAACCTCGCGGGCCGGCCGCGCGTCGGGTGTGGCATCATGAACGCGAAGCGCGTCGTCGCCGTCAGCAAGTACCTGTCGAAGCACCTCCGGCATGCGCCGGAGGAGATCGGCCTCGCCCTCGAACCCGGCGGGTGGGTCGCCGTGGACCAGCTGCTCGCCGCCGCGGCCGCCCACGGCTTCCCGGTCACGCGGGCCGAACTCGACGAGGCCGTCCGGACGAACGATAAGCGGCGGTTCACCCTCGACGAAGCCGGCACCAAGATCAAGGCGAATCAAGGCCATTCCGCCGAAGTCGAGCTGCACCTCACGCCCGCCGCCCCGCCCGCGACCCTCTACCACGGCACGGCCGACCGCAACCGCGACTCGATCCTCGCGCAAGGGTTGCACAAGGCCCGTCGGCATCACGTCCACCTGTCCCGCGACATCGACACGGCCCGCACGGTCGGGACGCGGCACGGCCGGCCGCTGGTGTTCGCCGTGGACGCGGCACGGATGGCCGCGGACGGGTACGGGTTCTGGGTTTCCGAGAATGGGGTTTGGCTCGCGGACGCGGTTCCGCCACAATACTTGAGAGTCCTTGCTGAGGAGTGATTGATGCCTGCCATTCAGCACGCGAACGAACCGGCCGCGAACGCCGACCGCGAGTCCGTCACGCGGACGGAGCCGAAGAGCCTGCGGACGTTCACGCCGACGCAGGCGGTCATCGCGAAGAGCGCCGGCGTCTTCCACTGGACGCCGGACGGCCGCCGGCTGTACGACTTCACGTCCGGCGTGCTCGTCTCGAACCTCGGCCACAACCCGACGCGGTGGACGGAGCGGTTCTTCCAGTACATGGGCTGGGGTTCCGAGGTCCGCGATCCGCGATCCGAGTACTTCCCGGCCGTGCCGATGACGGCGTACAACGCGATCACGCCGCTGGAGGGCGAGGCGAACCGCCGGCTGCTCGCGGCGCTGCAGAAGTGCCCCGGCGGGGAACGGATGGACGTGGTCCTGTGGGCCGCGTCCGGGTCCGAGGCGATCCAGAAGGCGCTGTGGGCGGCGATGGCCCGCGACAAGGCAAGGCCGATGGTCCTCGCCACGCGGTTCGGGTTCCACGGCAAGAAGGGGCTGTCGCACGCCGTCACCGGCAGCGAAGCGGACGCCGAGCGGGACCCGCGGGTGAAGTTCATCGGCTTCCCGATGGCCGAGTGCCGCGACGTGGCGATGCGGGCCGAACCGTTCGACCCAAAGCCGTACCGCCAGGAGCTGGACGCGCTGTGGCATCAGTTCGGGGCGAAGATCGGTTGCCTCATCACGGAGCCGTACCTCGGCGGCGGCGGGTCGTACCACCCGCCGAAGGCGTACCTGCAACTGCTCCAGGACTTCTGCCGCGAGAAGGACCTGGTGTTCATCCTCGACGAGGTGCAGGCGAACTTCGGCCGCACGGGGAAGCTGTTCGCGTTCGAGACCTACGGCCTCACGCCGGACGTGGTGGTGCTAGGCAAAGGGCTGGGCAACGGCGTGCCGGTGGCGGCGGCCGTCGGCCGGGCTGAGGTGTTTAGCCCGATGGACTACGGCGAAACGTCCGACACCTGGAGCGCGAACCCGCTGAGCGCCGCGGCCGTGCTCGCCACGCTCGACGAGTTCGAGGCCCGCGACGTGATCGGCGGGATGAAGGAACCGTCCCGGATCATCGAGGCCGGCCTGGTGCGGCTGAAGCGGCTGCCGTTCGTGGCGAACGTCCGCGGCGAGGCCGGCGGCATGGTCTGGGGCGTCGAGATGAAGGACCACGGCGGCAAGACGGCCGCGGAGTGGGCGGCGGCGGTCGTGCTGGCCGCGTACCGCGGCGACGGGACGGACGGCATCCACCTCCTCGGCCCGCTCGCGAAGAAAGTCATCCGCGTCTCGCCGCCCCTGACGATCACGGCCGCCGAGGCGAAGCACGCGATGGATATCCTCGACGCGGCGACCGCGAAGCTGGCCGGCGCGTGACCGACGCGCTGCGAGAACTGATCGCGACCGCCGCGGACGTGATGAATGCGGCGTTCGCCGGCGCGGACCCGGCCGCGGCGCGGCTGGAGTTCTACCACCAGTTCCGCAAGCTCTGGGACCGCGGCATCCCCGTCGGCATGGGGCTGGGGCATTTGCTGGTGAAGCCCGAGGGCGACGGCCTCGCGATCGAGCGGATCGCCGAGAAGGGCGTTGCGGGCGAGAAGTTGGCGGTCATTTCGTTCGGACATGCGACGGGCGACGTTCGCATTCATTTCGACGGCACGCGCTGGCGCGTCACCGGTTAGCGGGCGACCCGTCGGGTCGCCCGCTAACCGAGAATCCCCTTCACCACCTCGCCGTGGACGTTCGTGAGGCGGCGGTGAATCCCGTTGTGGTAGAACGTCAGCTTCTCGTGGTTCAGCCCCAGTAGGTGCAGTACCGTCGCGTGGAAGTCGTGCCACGCGACCGGGTTCTCGGCCGCCTTCCAGCCGATGTCGTCGGACGCCCCGTACACGCTCCCGGCCTTCAGCCCGGCCCCGGCCAGCCAGACGCTGAACGCGTACTTGTTGTGGTCGCGGCCCGTGCCCACTTGGTCCGGCCCCGACTGCGCGAACGGCGTGCGGCCGAACTCGGTCGTGAACAGCACGAGCGTGTCCTTCAACATCCCGCGCTGCTTCAGGTCGCGGAGGAGCGCGGCGACCGGCTTGTCGATCTTCTCCGCCTCCAGCGTGTGGTTCTCCTTCACGCTCTCGTGCGCGTCCCAGCTCGCCCGCGGGCTGCCGGCGATCGGGCCGCCGGAGAACAGTTGTACGAACCGCACGCCCTTCTCCAGCAGCCGCCGGGCGAGCAGGCAGTTGCGGCCGAACGCCGCCGTCTTCGGGTCGTCGAGGCCGTAGAGCGCCTGCGTGTTCTTCGTCTCCTTCGACACGTCCGCGACGGCCGGGACGGAGAGCTGCATCCGGGCCGCGAGTTCGTAGCTCCGCGTCCGGGCCGCGAGCAGGTCGCCCGCCCCGGACGTTTCGGCGTGGGCGTCGTTCAGCTTCTTCAGCAACTCGCGGCCCTCGGCGTCGTCCGCCCGCTTCGTCGCGGGGAACAGGTCGCGGACCGGCGACGCGCCGGACCCGAAGACGACGCCCTGGTGCTCGGCCGGGAGGAACCCGTTCGACCAGATCGACGCCCCGCCGTTCGGCAGCCCGCGGGGGTCCGGTAGGACGACGTAGGCGGGCAGTTCCTCCGACTCGCTGCCGAGGCCGAAGCTCGCCCAACTGCCGACGGACGGGAACCCGCTGAACGCGAACCCGTTGTTGCCGAGGTACAGCGCCGGCGTGTGGTTCGCCGAGTCGGCCGTCATCGACCGGATGACCGTCAACTCGTCCGCCAGTTCCGCGACGTGCGGGAACAGGTCGGACACCATGAGGCCCGACTTCCCGCGCGGCTTGAACTTCCAGTCCGGCTGCCGCAGCAACCCGACCTGGCCGAAGAAGATGTCCGGCTTCTCGGTCGTTTCGAGCTTCTTGCCGTGCAGCTTCGCGAGCTTTGGCTTGTGGTCGAACGAGTCGAGGTGGCTCAGCCCGCCGATGAGCGAGACGTGAACGACCCGCTTCGCCTTCGCCGCGAAGTGCGGCTTCGGGGCGGCCGCCGCGTCGCGGGCCAACAGGTCGAGCACCGCCGTGGCCGCAAGGCCGCCGACGGACCACGACGCGAACTGCCGACGGGAGGGGAGGGGGGTCATTCGATCACCCATAGTAGTAGGCACACTCCGTGTGCCGTTTCCTGTGCGCCGCGGGGAGTTCGTCCGGGTCGCCGCGACCGACAGCAGACGGCACACGGCGTGTGCCTACTACTTTGTCATTCGATCACCACGAACTCGTTGCAGTTGAACAGCACGCGGCCGAACGCCGGCAGCCCGTGCTTCGCTACGAACACCGCCGCCAGTTTCTGTTCCGCGTCCGTCGGCGACCGGCCGAGCGCCAGCCGGTACGCGCGGGCGACCTTCGCTGACACCGCGGTGTCACCCGCCTTCGCGCACTCCGCCTCGACGCGGTCCGCGAAGTGGCCGCTCATCCGCAGGACGAACCCGTTGTTCCACAGCGCGAGGGCCTGGAGCGGGGTCGTTGTCACCTGCCGCCGCGGGGTGAGCGACGACGGGTCCGGGCAGTCGAACGTTTCCAACAGCGCCGACCGCTCCCCGCGCGGCGAGAACCGGTACACCGTGCGGCGGTTGAACGCGGCCCCGACCGGGTCGATCGGCTCGTAGTACTTCGTGCCGTTGTTGCCGTAGGTCCGCACGTCGTGGAACGGCGGCCCGCCGACGGCCGGGTTCAACTGCCCGGCGACGCTCAGGATCGCGTCGCGGACCGCCTCCGCCTCCAACCGCGTCGGCGACCTCCGCCACAAGAGGCGGTTGTCCGCATCGACCGGGAGCGCCTTCGGCTCCTTCGCCGACGCCTGCCGGTAGGTCGCGCTCGTGACGATGAGCTTGTGCATCATCTTCAGCGACCAGCCGCGGCGGACGAACTCGGCGGCGAGCCAGTCGAGCAACTGCGGGTGCGACGGGCGGCCGCCGTTGAACCCGAAGTCGCTCGGCGTGTCCACGAGGCCGACGCCGAAGTGGTGGTGCCACAACCGGTTGACCATCACGCGGGCGAACAGCGGGTTCTCCTTGCGAGCGATCCATTCCGCGAGCATCGCCCGGCGGCGGCCCTCCGGCGCGTCGGCCGGCAGCCCGAAGTCGGCAACCCCCGGCACACCCGCGACGCCGCCGGCCGTCACCTCGGCCTTCGGCTTCTGCACGCTGCCACGGGCCAGTACGTGCGTCCTCGGCACGGGCTTCGAGTTCGCGGCGAACACCGGAACCGGGGCGGGAAGGGCCGCGAGTTCGGCCCGCGACTCTTTCAGATCGGCGAGGATTACGTTGCGAGCCTTCCGTTCCTGAGGGGTCAGTTCCGCCAGCGCATCGTCGAGCGAAATGCCGACCGCGCCCGGCCCGGCCTTCGCGGACGCGGCCACTTCCGCCGGCGTCAGCGCTCGGTCGTAGAGTCTCGCCTCCTCGACCTCGCCCGTCAGGTACGGCTTGCCGCCGCCGGTGTGCCGCAGGCCGAACAGGACGTGCGACTCGCCCGCCTTGAACGTCGGCAGGTCGCCGGGACGATAGCCGTCGCCGTAAGGTTGTCCGTCGCGATACACCGTGATGTGCCCGTTCGCCTGGTACGTGATTGCGACGTGGATCGGGCCGTTCGTTCGCGTCTCCGGCCCGGCCGTCAGGTCGCGGGTGCGGGTGAAGCCGTTGCTCCCGGCCACCCACTTCTTCGGCTGCCGCTCGGCGAAGACGATGGCGTCGAACACGCCGCCGGTCCGCGTTTCGAGCGTGACGACCCCGCCGCCGCCCTGATCGAGCGTCGGCAGGATCACCCAGGCTTCGAGCGTCTTCTCACGAAGATCCCGGCCGAGCGGCGTGGTGACGGCGTGGGCCGTGCGGCCGTCGAGCTTCAACCGGCCGTCCGCGACGGTCGCCCCGCCCTTCAACGTGCCGTGCAGCTTGCCGACGCCGTCGGTCGCGTCCTTCTCGAACGTCCACCGGCTGATCGGCGACACCGCCAACAGCGGCTTCGCGGCCGGGTCGCGCTTCTCGACGGCGCGCCGCCGGCCCGTCGCTTCCAGGCTTTCCAACTGCTTGCCGGTCGTGAGCAGGGCTTGTTGAAGTTCGTGCCGCTTCCGTTCGACCTCCGGCGACGTGAGGAGCCGGTCGCCGTGGTGAACGCCGCCGAGGGCGGCCGTGAGGCGGTAGTAGTCGGCCTGCGTGATCGGGTCGAACTTGTGGTCGTGGCAGCGGGCGCACTGCACCGTCAGCCCGAGGAACGTCTGCCCGACGGCCGCGAGCACGTCTTCGAGTTCGTCCTGCCGCGTCGTGGCGCGGGCGACCTCGTCCACGCCGAGGACGGTGTTGTGAATCCCGGCCACGAGGAACCCGGTCGCCTTCAGCGCGGCCGGGTCGTTCGGCTCCAACACGTCGCCGGCCAGTTGCAACTTCGCGAACCGGTCGTAGGGCACGTCGGCGTTGAGCGCCTGAATCACCCAATCGCGGTAGTGCCAGGCGTGCGGCCGCGGCTCGTTGCGCTCGAAGCTGTCGCTCTCGCCGTACCGCACGAGGTCGAGCCAGTGGCGGCCCCACCGCTCGCCGTAGTGCGTCGACGCGAGCAGTTGATCGACGACCTTCGCGTAGGCCGCGTCGGTCGGGTTCTTCGCGAACGCCTCGACCTCTTCCGGCGACGGCGGCAAGCCGATGAGGTCGAAGTACAGGCGGCGGAGTTGCGTCCGCGGGTCGGCGGGCGGCGACGGGTTCAACTGCTTCTTCGCGAGTTCCGTTCGGATGAAGTCGTCGATGGAGTACCGAGTACCGAGTACCGAGTACCGGAGCGGTTGCAGCGCCCACCAGTCGCGGCCGGCGCGGTGGTCGGTCGTCGCGGCGAACGGGTCGATCGGGTCGCGGCCCCACGCCGCCCCGGCGTCGAGCCACCTCCTCAGCAGCGCCTTCTCGTCCGCGGTCAGCGGCTTCTTCGGCGGCATCTCGTCGGCCGCGACCCGCTTCCACAGCTCGCCTTCGACCGCGGCCGCGGCGGTCTTCTTCTGAGAGAGGTCGAGGTCGCCCTTCGCCTCGGCCCCGGAGTGGCAGTCGAGGCAGCGGCGGGCGAGCAGCGGCGCGATTTGCTTGTCGAAGTCCGGCGGGGCGGCGGCGAGCGGGAGCGCGAGGAGGGCGGTTGCGAGCGCGAGCGGCCAACGCATGGGGCACACCACCGGGAGGAGCGGCACGAGGCGGGTGGTGTGATGATACCGCGACGAGCCGGTCGGCCGCAACCGGTTAGCGGAAGAGGTCTGAGAAGCGGATTTGAACCTCAGGGACCGCAAGTGGCGCTACGCTCTCAGTGGGACCGAGCGCCCGGTGCGTTCGGTAGGCAGTTGTACCGAAGCCGGCCGGGTTCAGAACGGGATCGCGGTAGACGAAGAACTGGCGGGTTTCTCGGTCGATGATCCAGTATTCGGGAACGCCCGCCACGGGTACAACTCGGCCTTGATCGTTGTGTCGGGTAGTGGCCCTATAGCAGGGATGCGTTGTGTTGGCAGATGATGTCCCCGAGCGCGCCCACGTGGTTCCACCAGCACTTGGAGAACGACAACGTCTTCCGCCCGAACCGCCCGACCCGCTGCCGGACCGTACACCAGAACCGCTCCACGTGGTTCGTCAGCCCGGCGTCCTTCCCGGCCGCCGCGTACCGCTCGTCCGGGAGGACGGCCCGGTACGCCGGCAGGAAGTCGGGGCAGAACACCGCCCCCCGTACGCGTCCGGCAGGGCGTCCCACAGGCACTGGGCGGTGAACGCATCCCGCCCCCCGCACACCATCGCCACCACCTGCCGGGTGGCGGCGTCGACCGCCACCCACACCCACCACCGGTCCCGCTTGGTCCCGACGAAACTCCACAGCTCGTCCGCCTCCAGGATCAGGTCGCCCGACTTTTTTTCGCGGCCCGGGGTCGTGCGGCGGCTCGTCCCGGTACAGGGCGTTGACGAAGTTCTAGAACCACGACCGGGACACCCGGTGGCGCGGGCGATGCCCCGCAGGCTCATCCACTCCCGTAGTAGCCGGCGGACCAGGTCCTTGCGGCGGTCGGGCACCGGCCCGCCCCTCTTCGGGTCGGCCACGAACCGCCGCCCGCACCCCCGGCCGAGCAGTTGCGGCGAACCCGAGCGGAGGCGGCCGTTGCGGACCACGTGGGCGGACGAGCATCGGGGGCACGGCGGAATCGGGGTGGCGTCCTGCATCCCGTCAAACGACCATCCCCGTGGATGAGCCACTACCGGAACGCGCACATCTCCCCGCCCTGGTCGTTCGCCTTCCCGCGGTGACGTAGTAAGTGCCGTCCCGCGGCAACTTCCGCACGTTCACCGGATCCCCGGACCCCAGCCACGTGTGGCCCAGGCAGCCACCGGCATCGACAACGCGGTCCACGTGTGAAGTGGCTGCTCCGAAACGCCGGGCCCTGACGACGGACGGGCAGGCCGTTGCCGCCCTCGATGGGTCGCGGCCCATGAGATAACGCCCCGTCCCGTCGGCGGGGAAACGATTACTTCCGGCGGTCGCGCTCACCCGACGAACACGCCGCCGGCGAAGCCGGGGAACGCATCGAGTGCGAACGCTTCCGGCGGTGTCCCGGCCGGGACGAGGTCCTTGCCGAGGTAGCCCGTCACCCGCGACCCCGTCCCGGTTCCCGCCCCGACCACCAGGTCCGCTTTCGCGTCCCCGTCCAGGTCCTTGACCGCCAGCCGGATGCCGCCCCGGCTGTTCGGGTCGCCGCCGAAGAAGTTCGCGAGCGGGACGTACTGGTTCGACAGCAAACTCTTCCCGTCGAACGCCAACACCCGCGGCCCGCCCCGCGGCCCGCCGCCGGCGACCAGGTCCGCGAACCCGTCCCCGTTCACGTCCCCGACGGCGACGAAGATGCCGTTCCGCAAGGTTTGCTCGAACGCGAAGAAGTCGCCGAACAGCTTCCGACGTGGGCCGGCCAGCGTCGTGCCGTCGAACCCGGCGACGCGGGGGCCGCCGCGGAACCCGGCGGCGACGATCAGGTCGCCGACGCCGTCGCCGTTCAGGTCGCCGATGCTCGCCCGCGCCCCGCCGCGGAAGTTCGGGTCGTCGATGCCGAAGAAGCTGGCCACCTTCGCGAAGCCGGCCCCGCCGCTGAACACGTCCACCCGCGGGCCGCCCCCCTCGTCCGGGGTGACGGCCAGGTCCGGGACGCCGTCCCCGGTCACGTCCCCGGCCGCGACGTACACGCCGCCGGTGAACGTGGCTTCAAACGGCTGGACGCCGAACAGCACCTTCTGCGTCACGCCGTCGAGGACTTGAACGCCGGTGACGCCGCCGGGGCCGGTCCCGACGACTACGTCCGCGACGCCATCCCGGTTGAAATCGGCCGCGGCCGTGCGGACCCCGCCGGCGAAGCCGGGGAACGGGGTGGCGGTGAACCGCGCGGCCCGGTCCGGGTCGAAGAACGTGACGGCCCCGCCGCCGCGGTCGCTACCGGCCGCGAACTGTGGGAACCCGACGAGCAGTAACCGCGGCCCGACCGCGACGGGGTCGAACGTCAGCCCGAGCGCCCCGGCCGTGCTGGGGTTCCCGGCGGCGTCGGAAGCCGCGGCGTCCCGGACGGTCACCCCGACCGGCCCGGCCGCGGCCGGGGTGACGACGAGCATGAACTGCGTGGCGGACACGGCCGTCAGACCGGCCGCCGTTCCGTTCACGACGATCACGTCGTCGAGCGTCAGGCCGCCGACCGGCTCGCCGAACGTCAGGGTGAACGGGATCGGCGCGTTACCCGTCGGGTCGCCCGCCGGGGACGTGACCGCGACGGCCGGCCGGGTCCGATCGAACGTGACGTTGAACCCGCCGGGGGCGGACTCGTTCCCGACGGCGTCAACCCCCGCCCCGGTCGGCACGGTGACGGTGACGAGACCGTCGGCCGTCGGGGTGACGGTCGCGCGGAACGTCGTGGCGGACACGGCAACGAAATTGGCGAGCGCCCCGCCGTTCACGGCCACGTCGGCCGCGTCGAACCCGGTCACGGCCTCGTCGAAGTTGAAGAACACGTCGATCGCGGCGGCGTTCGTGGTCCCGGCGACGGCGGACGTGATCTGGAGGACCGGCGGGAGCGAATCGACGGTGACGGCCGGGGACGGGAGCGAGTCGCGGTTCGGCAGCTGGTCGGCGTTCGTGACGCCGCTGTTCGGGACCGCGACCGTCACCGTGCCGGCCCCGGCGAGGCCGGTCAGCTGGAGTTGGAACTGCGTCGCGAATCCGTTCTTGTCCGGGCTGACGGGCGAGACCGCGACGGCCGGCGTCCCGAGGCCGGCGGCGGTCACCCGCACGTCGGCGGCGTCGAACCCGCTGACCGGCTGCGAGAACGTGACGACGTAGTTCAGCGGCCCGCCGCCGGCGGTCGCGCCCTGCCCGGCCGCCAGCGCGACGGTCGCCACCGGCAGCGCGATCGTCGTGAGGGTGATGTCGGTGTTGTCGGTCGTATTGTTGTACCGGATGCGGAACCCGTGGGTGACGCCCACGTCCGTGAAGGTCGCGTCCTGGGCCAGCCCGGCGAACCTGCCGCCGACCGGGGCGAACGACCCGGCCGAGTCCACGATGGCGATCGCCTTACCCGGCGTGAGCGTCGTCCCGGCCGGGACCTCGATCATCAGCGTGCCGTCCACGCTCGCCGACTCGTCGATGGCGAGCTGGTCGAACTGGTTGGCGGCCGTGCCCTGGATTTGGAGCCGCACCATCGCCCCCGGCCCGACGCTCAGCGTGTCGAACCGCATCCGGTCCACGCTATCCCCGTCCGGGTCGCCGGGGTCGAGGACGCCGCCGGTCGCGGCCAGCCGGAGGTCGTTCGACCCGAACGGGTCGCCGGCCCCGCCGAGCGTCCCGCCGGTCAGCATGACGGACGGCACGTCGGAACTGAACCCGGACGGCGTCACGCCGCCGTACAGTAGCAGCGTCCCGCCGACGACCGTGACGGCCGGGCCGTTGGCGTTCAGGTCTACTTCGCCGAGCGTCTGTACACTCGCGCCCTGGACTGTGAGCTGGCCGTCGCCGGATACCTCGGTGAACTTCGACCCGATCTTGTTCTTCGCCTTGCCGTCGATGATGACGTCCGAGTTCCCGCTGATGGTGATCCCTGCGCTGGTGATCCCGGCGACCGTCGCACTTCCGAAGTCCCAGCGGGCGTCGCTACTGGACGCCCCGACGACGAGGTCCGGCGGGAACGAAGCGCCGGAGAAACCCAGGAAACTCCCGGACACGACATCGAAGTTCGGCGGGGGCATGCCGGCCGGCGGCGCGACGGCCCCGGTGAACCGTACCGACGGGGAGGCGGAGGCGAAGTCGCCGACGGTCACAAAGGCGTTGGAGCCGCCGAGCTGGAGTTCCCCGGTGAAGTCCACGTCCACCGGGCCTTCAAACCGGAGGGACCCGACCCCCGTGACGGTCCCGCCGACGTTCGACGACGGCACGTTGGTGCTATCGATCCCGACGGTCAGCGAGCCGCCGCCTATGGCGACCGTCGCCTCCCCGGTGTACGCGGCGACGGTGACGGAATTGCTCATCAAGTCGAACGTACTCGTCGCGTTCGGCATTGACACGTTCGTGCTGAACACGACCCCCGCCGGCGACGTGACGCGGATGAAGTCCGTCACTTGCGTGGTCAGGAAGGTGTTAGAGTTGTCGTTATCCTGGTTGATGTCCGACACCCTGTACCCGTCCATCACCGTGACCGAGACGAACTTGGTCAGCCCGCCTTCGGCGGCGAAATCGTTCACGACGGTCAGCCCGAGGTTGTTCGCCGCCAGTTGGTCCTCCGGCGGGAACACGAGCGCGTCCGTGCCGTCGAACTTCGGCTTCACGTCGCCGACCCAGTTCTTGGCGTCTGAAAAGAGGCGGGTTCCGGCCCCGCCGTCCCAGGTGAACACGGCCGGGGCGAGGCGAGCGTCGAGCGATTCCAACACGGGGCGGACGCGACGGCGATGGCGACTCATGGGGGACTCTCGTAGGGGGTGCAAGAAATCCGACGACTCAAACCGACTCACTTCCCGACGGCCGCGAGCTTCTTCAGCCACGGCGCGGCCTTCTCGGGTTGGCCCTTCTTTTTCCAGAATGCGGCGACCATGTCGATGGTGTCCTTCACGGCCCGCTTGACGCCGGCGGGAACGTCCTCGCCACAGCGGCCGAGGCACTCACAGCCGGTGCCGATGTACGGTTCCGCGGCGGCGAAGTCGCCGATGGAAATGAGGTACTGGGCCAGCCGCAACTCGTCGGCCGCTTGCGACCAGGAGCCGGGTTCGATCTTGCGGGTGATCTCCACCGCCCGGCGGTACCACTCGTCGGCCTGCCGCGGCTTCCAGTAGTAGTACAGGTCGGCGAGCGCCCGCACCGTCGTGACGGTGTCCGGGTGGTTGAGGGACAGCGTTTTTTCGCGGAGCTGGTACGCCTCCAAGAGGTGCGTCTCGGCCGCGGCGTAAGCGGAGTGGTCGTAGTGATAGACGCCGAGGTTCTGGAGACTCTTCGCGACTTCCTCGTCCAGCGGCTTCGTGTCCCGGCCGCTCGCGGCCGCCTCCCGGACGAGCTGCCGGCGGCCGGCGAGGGACTTCTGCCATGCGTCGAGCGCGTCCGCCGTGCGTTTGAAGCTGTAGTACGCGCGGGCGAGGGTGTTGAGGCACTTGTACTTCTCGACGCCGTGCGGCCGGAACGCGTCGCACGCCTGCAACGCCCGCTCCAGCGTCGGCACGGCCCGCGGGTCGTTGAGCAGCCGGTAGCAATCCCCCAGGGCGACCAGGGCCGTCACCCGGTCCGGGTCGTCCGCCGGCCGCGTCGCGTCCTGGAGTTCGACGACGCGCTCGAACTGGCCGGCCGCTTCCCGGTATTGCTTCATCTCGTGGTAGAGCCGGCCGACGTTGGAGCGGACGTCGATCTCGACCTCCGGCTGGTCGGCGAACCGGTCCCCGATATCGTTGACCGCGAAATCAAGGGCTTCCTTGATCGTCAGCTTCGGGTTCACGTCGCCGTGCCGGGCCTGGCCGGACGCGCTCGCCTGTGAGAAGGCGCGGAGGAAGAACTGGAGCGTGCCCAGCTTCCGCTGACCGGCGAGGGCTTCGGCCGCCCGCGCTCGTTGCGTCAGCACGAGTTGGTAGACCGCGACGCCCAGCCCGAGCATCAGCGCTAAGAACACGGCCGCCCACTCGCGGTTGCGGCGGATCAGCTTCCACCCGCGCTCCAGGACGTTCGCCCGGCGGGCACGGATCGGTTCGCCCTTTGCCCACCGCTGCAAGTCGTCGGCCAGCTCCGCGGCCGTGGCGTACCGCGCCGCCGGGTCCTTCGCCAGGCACTTCAGACAGATCGTCTCCAGGTCGCGGGGCGTGGCCGGTTGCAGTTGCCGGACCGGGAGCGGGTCGTCGTGGACCACCCGCCGCAGGGTCTCGTCGCGGGACGGGGACTGGAACGGCGGGCGGCCGGTCAGCGTCGCGTAGAAGATCGCGCCCAGCGAGTACACGTCGGCCGTCGCCGCCAGCGGCTCGCCGCGGGCCTGCTCCGGCGGCATGTAGCTCGGCGTCCCCAGCACCGCCCCCGTGTACGTCAGCCCGTCCGCGGAGTCGAGCCGCTTCGCCAGGCCGAAGTCCGCCACCTTCGGCACGATCCGCGGCTTGACCCGGACGTTCTGCGAGGTCTTGCCGGTGGTGGTCATCACCGTCGTCTTCCCGGTCGCCGTGCCGCGGCCGTCCGGGAGTTGCAGAAGGACGTTGCCCGGCTTCAGGTCGCGGTGCAGGATGCCGACGGCGTGGCACGCCGCGACGCCGCGGGCGACCTGCTCGACCACCTCCGCCGCCTCCCGCGGCGGGAGCGGGCCGTCCCGCAGCAGCTGCGCCAGGCTGCCGTCCGGCAGGTACTCGAGCGCGAGGAACGGCTTCCCGGCGTGCCGCCCGGCGTGGTGGACCTGCACGACGTTCTCGTGCCGGACGGCGGCGACCGCCTTCACCTCGTTCTCGAACCGGATGATTTCGTCGTCGGACGCGTACTCGCCGGAGAGGATCATCTTGAGCGCGACCTCGCGGCCGAGGTCGGTCTGCACGGCCCGGTAGACGACGCCCATGCCGCCGCGGCCGAGCTTGTCCACGAACCGGTAGCCGGGCGGCGGGTCCGGCTCGCCGGGGGCCAGCCGGTCGAGGAACCGGGCGGCCGCCGTCGGGCTTTGGGGCAGCGTGCCGTCCTGGCCCGGCGGGGCCGGGTTGTCGTAAACGGCTGATTCGGGAACGCCGTCCGCCATCAGGCTCCTCCGGGCGCGGGCCTCGTTCGACCGGTCGATTGTAATGCCCGGCGGCCGGGAACGCCGCACAAATGTGCCCGTCGCTATCATGCCGGGAGTGCCGGCCGTCCCGCGGGCCGGCCCGCACCTCGAAGGGTCACGCCCATGGGCTACAGCCCGGACGCGCCGCACCTGCCCCGGCTGGCGGGCGTCCCGGTCGAGCCGGTGTTCATCGCCGGCCCGCACCGCAGCGGGACGACGCTCCTGTACGCCCTCCTCCAGGAGACCGGCCGGTTCAACGCGATGACCGCGTACCACGTCCTGCGGTTCCGCCGCCTGCTCGCGGACCACCTGGCCGGCGAAACGGAGCGAGCGAAGGCCGACCTCGCGGACCGGTTCCAGGCCGCCGGCGTCTTCGACCGGGCCATCGATGGCGTGCGGGTGACGCCGGACACGCCGGAGGAGTACGGGTTCGTGATCGCCGACCCCGGCCCGCCGCGGCTGCGGCCCGCGAACCTCCGCCGGTTCGCCGCCCTGTGCCGAAAGGTGCAGCTCACCGGCGACCCGAGCCGGCGGTTGCTCCTCAAGAACCCGTGGGACCTGGGGCGGGCACAATTCGCCCGGCGGCACTTCCCGAGGTCGAAGTTCCTGTTCTTGCACCGCGACCCGGCGCGGACGCTGCACTCGCAGGTGAACGCCGCCCGCACGATGCTGGCCGGGCCGAACCCGTACCTCGCGATGCTCGTCCCGCGGTACGGGCTGCTGTTCCGCCGGCCGCTGGTGCTGCACCCGCTCCGCCGGCTGGTCCGCCACGGGCTGGCCGCACGGCTGATGGCCTACCAACTGACGACGGGGATCGCCGCCGCGGACCGCGACCGGGCGGGGCTGCCGCCCGCGGACTGTCACGACGTTCGGTACGAGGACCTGTGCGCCCGGCCGAACGAGGTGGTGGCCGGCATCCTCGGCTGGCTCGGCCTCGCCGCCGGCGGCGTCCCGGACCTGTCGGCGCGGATCGCCCCGCGGGCCGGCCCGCTGCTTCCGGAGGTCGAGCGGCTGCGGCCGGCCCTCGCCGCTCGGCTACCAGACTACTACCGCCGGCACGGGTACGCGGCCGGCGGGTGACCCGGCGCTGGCGTAAGGTCATAAACCATACCGGCGACGAGGCGTTGAAGCGCATCCCGGTGAGGTGACGCCCATGATCGCGGCGCGGGAGTGGGTCGGCCGGCTCGACGTACTGTTCGTCACGCTCGACACGCTCCGGTACGACGTGGCGGCGGGGCTGGCGGCGGCCGGCCGCACGCCCCGCCTCGCGGCCGTGCTCCCCGGCGGCGCGTGGGAGCGGCGGCACACGCCCGGCAGCTTCACCTTCTCGGCGCACGCCGCGTTCTTCGCCGGGTTCCTGCCGACGCCCGCCGCCCCCGGCCGCCACCCGCGGCCGTTCGCCCTCCGCTTCCCCGGCAGCGAAACCACCACGGACGCCACCGCCGTGTTCGACGCGCCGGACATCGTCACCGGGTTGCGCGGCGTCGGCTACCACGCGATCTGCGTCGGCGGGGTCGGGTTCTTCAACAAGCGGTCGCCGCTCGGGTGCGTCTTCCCGAGCCTGTTCGACGAGAGCCACTGGGCCGAGGAACTCGGCGTGACCGACCCGCGGTCCACGGAACGTCAAGTCGATCTGGCGCTCGCCCGCGTCGCGGCCGTGCCGCGGGACCGGCGGGCGTTCCTGTTCGTGAACGTGTCGGCGATTCACCAGCCGAACCGGTTCTACCTGCCCGGCGCGACGGACGACACGCTCGAATCGCACGCCGCGGCGCTGGAATATGTGGACGACCACCTCGGGCGGCTGTTCGCCGGGCTGCGGCGGCGGGGGCCGTGGCTGACGGTCCTCTGCTCGGACCACGGCACGGCCTACGGCGAGGACGGGTTCACCGGCCACCGGCTGGCGCACCCGGTCGTGTGGGACGTGCCCTACGCGGAGTTCATCCTGCCCGCGGGGGAACCATGACCGCGACACACCCGGTCCTCAACGGGTCGCCGTACCGCGGGTACGTGTACGCCTACCCGCACAAGACGGCGTACCGGCCGCTGCTCCCGCGGCCGCTCCGCGACGTGTGGGACGACGAGCCGCGCGGGAGCCTGTTCCTGTACGCCCACGTCCCGTTCTGCGGGATGCGGTGCGGGTTCTGCAACCTGTTCACGACCGCGAACCCGGCAGCCGGCCTCGTCCCGCTCTACCTCGACGCCCTCCGCCGGCAGGCCGACGCCGTGCGGGAAGTGATCCCGGACGCGCGGTTCGTGCGGTTCGCCGTCGGCGGCGGCACGCCGACGTACCTGAGCGAACCGGAACTCGAAACGCTCTTCGCGATCTTCGAGCCGTTCACCGGCCCGTCGCTCGCTGCCGTCCCGACCGGCGTGGAGGCGTCGCCGGACACGCTTACCCGCGGCAAGGTCGAGCTGCTCGTCGCGCGGGGGGTGGACCGGGTGAGCCTCGGCGTGCAGTCGTTTTTCGAGAACGAGACCGGCCGCGCCGGGCGGCCGCAGTCCCGCAAGGAAGTCGAAGCCGCAATCAACCTCCTGGTAGGACGGTTCCCGACCGTGAACGTCGATCTCATCTACGGCCTGCCGGGGCAGACGGTGGCCAGCTGGCTCGCGTCGGTCCGCACGGCCGTCGCGTTCGGGCCGGAGGAACTGTACCTCTACCCGCTCTACGTCCGGCCGCTCACCGGGCTAGGCAAGTCGGCGAAGACGTGGGACGACTGGCGGCTCGACTGCTACCGCGAGGCCCGCGCGCTCTTGCTCTCCGCGGGCTACTCCCAGGTGTCGATGCGGATGTTTCGTAAGGGTTCGCCGGAGCAAGCGGGGCCGGCGTACTGCTGCCAGGAGGACGGCATGGTCGGCCTCGGCAGCGGGGCGCGGTCGTACACGCGGGGGCTGCACTACTCGTTCGAGTACGCCGTCGCCGCGGGTGGCGTGAAGGGGATCATTGCCGACTACCTGTCCCGCGACGCGGACCGGCTGGCCGCCGCCGACTACGGGTTCGCCCTGAACGCCGACGAGCAACGCCGACGGTATCTGTTGCAATCGCTACTGACTGTGGACGGGCTGGACGCGGCACGGTATGCTTCAAGGTTCCAAACCGACCCGGCCGACGACTTCCCGGACCTGCGGGCGTTCGCCGACCTCGGGCTGGTAGTGAAAGAGGACGGCCGGTGGCGGCCGACGGCCCTCGGGCTGGAACGGTCGGACGCGCTCGGCCCGTGGTTCTTCTCGGCCCGCGTGCGGGCCTTGACGGCGGAGTACGAGCCGCGATGACCCTGACCGTGCTGTACCGCGGGCCGCTGTCCAGCTGCAACTACGCGTGCGGCTACTGCCCGTTCGCGAAGCGGACGGAGACCGCCGCGGAACTGGCCGCCGACCGCGCCGCGCTCGACCGGTTCGTCCGGTGGGCCGGCGGGCGGGGTCCGCTCGCCGTGCTGTTCACCCCCTGGGGCGAGGCGCTCGTGCGGCCGTGGTACCAGGACGCGCTCGCGAAGCTGACGGCGATGCCGCACGTCTCGAAGGCCGCGATCCAGACGAACCTGTCGTGCAAGCTCGACTGGGTCGAGGCGTGCGACAAATCGAAGCTCGCGCTCTGGTGTACGTACCACCCGCCGGAGACGACGCGGGCGAAGTTCCTCGCGAAGTGCCGCGAACTCGTCTCCCGAGGCGTGCGGTTCAGCGTCGGCGTCGTCGGGCTGAAGGAGCACGTCGCGGAGATCGCCGCGCTGCGGGCCGAACTGCCGGCCGGCGTCTACCTCTGGGTGAACGCCTACAAGCGCGAGCCGGACTACTACCCGCCGGAAATCGCGGACGAGCTGACGCGGATCGACCCGCTGTTCCCGGTGAATAACCAACGCCACCCGAGCCGCGGCCGGGCGTGCCGGACCGGGCACACGGTCGTCGCCGTGGCCGGCGACGGGACGGCCCGCCGCTGCCACTTCGTCCCGGAGCCGATCGGCAACATCTACGACCCCGATTTCGACGCCAGGCTGTTTCCGCGGCCGTGCCCGAACGATTCCTGCGGCTGCCACATCGGGTACGTCCACCTCGAACCGCTCGGCCTCGCCCGGCGGTTCGGCGACGGCGTCCTCGAGCGCGTGCCGGTCGAATACCAACAACCCCTTTCCCCCCGGTGACCCGATGCGGACGTTCCAGTTCAGCGACGCGAAGAGCCACAAGTTCTGGACCATCGACGTGAGCGGGTCGTCGTTCACCGTCACCTACGGCAAGGTCGGCACGGCCGGGCAGGCGCAGACGAAGTCGTTCCCGTCCGCGGAAAAGGCCCAGGCCGAGGCGGAGAAGCTGGTCCGCGAGAAGACGGGGAAGGGCTACCGCGAGACGACGCCGACGGCCACGACCTCCGACGCCGAGGCGTTCGAGAACGGGTTGGTCGAGCACCGGGACGAGGTGGTGCGGTGGAGCGCGTACTCGGACTATTTGGCCGAGCAGGGCGACGCCCGCGGCGAGTTCATGCGGGTGCAGCTGGCGCTCGAAGACGAGAACCTGTCGGCCGCGGAGCGGAAGGCCCTCGCCGCGCAGGAGAAGAAGCTGCTGAAGGCGCACGAGAAGGAGTGGCTCGGGCCGTTGGCGGCGTTCACGGTGGACGCCGAAGTCGCCCAACGGCGGACGCGGATGCAAGAGGCGAAGCGCACGCCCGTGGTCCACCGGTTCGAGCGGGGCTGGCTGGCCGCCCTCAACTTCTTCAACCTCACGGTCGATCAAGCGCGGGCTTACGCCGCCGCGCCGGGCGCCCGCTTGGTCCGCGAGGTGACGATCGAGGAGATCGAACCGGAGGCCCCGCAGGGGGTGACCCAACAGTACATCGACTCCTACTACGCCCCCGGCCCGGACGTGCCGGCCGACATCGACCCCTACGACCGCCCCGCCCTGCACGCCCTCACCCGCTGCCCGCACCTGAAGGCCGTCCGCGTGTTCCGGCTGGGCGAGGCCCCGACGCCGGAGCGGAACGGGGAGGAGTACTCGAACTGCACCACGTCCGGCGAGCTGGCCCACCACTTCGTCAAGCAGATGCCGTTCGTCGAGGAGGTCGAACTGTACGCCCACCACGTGGACGCGAACAAGCTGTTCGCCCTGCCGATGCCGCGGCTGAGGTCGCTCACCCTGTACCACAGCGACTCGTACCCGCTCGACAAGCTCGCGGCCAACAAGACGCTGACGGAACTGACGACGATCCGCTGCCACCCGCACGCCCTGGATTTCGACAAGGAGGAGCCGGGGGCGTACATCCGGCTGCGCCACCTCAAGGCGATCTGCCGGGCGGCGCACCTCACGAAGCTCACCCACCTCTGCCTGCGGCTGACCGACTTCGGCGACGACGGGATCGAGGAAATCGTAGCGTCCGGCCTGTTGAAGCGGCTGCGGGTGTTGGACCTCCGGGGCGGGTGCGTCAGCGACGACGGGGCGAAGGTACTGGCCGCGTCCCCGGACCTGAAGAACCTCCAGTTCCTGAACCTGCGGTCGAACGCGCTCACGGCCGCCGGCGTCGCGGCGATCAAGGCCACGAAGGTGAACGCCGATGTCACGCACCAGCACACCGCCACGTCGGCCGACGACGAGGACGGCGAGATGCCGGAGTACCTGTTCGACGGCGACATGGAATAGCCGGTGTCGCCGCCGCGCTACGTCCTGATCGCGAACCCCGGCACGAAGCGGTGCGAGGCGTACCGACGGGCCGTGGCCGAGGTCTGGGGCGGCCGCGCGGACCTAACGGTCGTGCCGTGGGCGGACGTAATCCGCGGCGGCGGGCGGCTCGCCGGCCTCGCCGCGTTCGACCGCCCGGCCGTCGTGCGGCTCGAATCGCCGGGGAAGGACGCGGCGGTCACGCGGCTGCTGTGCGGCGTGCCGCCCGAGACGCCGCTGCCGAAGGGCGTCCTCTTCCGGCCGGGGGCGTGGTACGCCGGGTTCCGCCGCGTGCTCGTCGGGTTGAAGGCCGCGTTCGACGAGAGGCCGCACCTGACGCCGACCGCGTGCCCGCTCGCGGTGGCGGCGATGTTCGACAAGAACGCCACGCTCGCCACGCTCGCGGCGGCCGGCGTCCCCGTCCCGGACTGGCTCCCGCCGGACCGACTGCCCCCTTCACCCGATGCACTGTACGACCGCCTCCGCGCGCTCGGCTGGCGGACCGCGTACATGAAGCTCAACACCGGGGCGTCCGCGGTCGGCATCGTCGTCCTCCGGTTCGACGCGGCCGGCGCGCCGCACGGCCTCACCACGCTCGTCCGCCACGGCGGGCACTTCTTCAACACCCGCCGGTTGCGGACCGTCGCCGGGGACGCCCTCCGGGCCTGCGTCGCGTTCCTGCTCGCCGAGGGGGCGACGGTGCAGCGGGCCGTGCCGCACGCACAGCTCGACGGGCAGAACGCAGACCTGCGGGTGGTGTGCGTCCGCGGCCGGCCGGTGGCGACGATCTTCCGCCTCAGCCCGCACCCGGTCACGAACCTGCACCTCGGCGGCCGCCGCGGCGACTGGGCCGCGTGCCGGGCGGCGATCCCGCCCCGGCACTGGCTGGACGCGCTGGACGGCTGCGCCGCGGCGGCCGGGTGCTTCGCGTCCGCCGTCGCCGGCGTGGACGTGGTGTTCGAGCCGGGGTTCGCCCGGCACGCGGTGTTGGAGGTGAATGCGTTCGGCGACTTCTTCCCCGGCGTGACCGACCCGCTCGGGCGGTCGCCCCACGCCGTCGAGATCGCGGAAACGGCCGCCCGGCTAGTCGGGCCGGGGGCGCGGCCCACTTCGCCCGTCGCCGCCGGCCGCCGGGTCGTATAATCTCGTCTTTCCCCCGAGACGCGACCCCACCGATGGCCACGCTGATCCAGATCGCCCAGGCGACCAAGCACTACGCCGACCAGGTCCTGCTCGACAAGGCCGACGCGACCATCCCGGACAACGTGAAGATCGGGTTCGTCGGCCGCAACGGGGCCGGGAAGAGCACGCTTTTGCGCGTCATCCTCGGCGAGGAGGAACTCGATTCCGGCGAGGTCGTCCGCCACCCGAACCTGCGGCTCGGCTACCTCCGCCAGCACGACCCGTTCCTGCCCGGCGAGACGACGCTCGACTTCCTCATGCGGGACAGCGGCCGGCCGGCGTGGCGGTGCGGCGAGGTCGCCGGCCGGTTCGAGATCAAGGGGGCGTACCTCGACGGCCCGATCCACCAGCTCTCCGGCGGGTGGCAGACGCGGGCCAAGCTCGCCGCGCTCCTGCTCCACGAGCCGAACCTGCTGCTCCTCGACGAGCCGACGAACTTCCTCGACCTGCGGACGCAAATCCTGCTCGAACACTTCCTGGCCGGGTACGACGGCGGCTGCCTGATCGTCTCCCACGACCGGGCGTTCCTCGCCGCCACCTGCGACCATACGCTCGGCCTGTCCCGCGGCAAGCTGACAACGTTCCCCGGCAAGGTGGACGCGTACCTGCAGTTCCTTCAGGACCGCCGCGAACACGACGAGCGGTCGAACGAGGCCGTCCTCGCGAAGAAGCGGCACCTGGAGGAGTTCATCGCCCGGAACAAGGCCCGCGCCGCGACGGCGAAGCTGGCGCAGTCCAAGAGCAAGGCGCTGGAGAAGCTCGAACTCACGGAAGTCACCGGCGACGAGCCGACGGCCCGCATCCGCGCCCCGCGGATCGAGCCGCGGAAGGGGATCGCCCTGCGGTGCATCGACCTCGCCATCGGCTACCCGGACCGGCGGATCGCGGCGGACGTGCGGTTGGAGCTGGACCACGGCGTCCGGGCGGCCGTCGTCGGGGACAACGGGCAGGGGAAGACGACGTTCCTGCGGACCATCGTGAGTTCGCTGAAGCCGCTGGCCGGCGAGGTCCGGTGGGGCCACGGGTGCTCGGTCGGCGTGTACGCGCAGCACGTCTACACGGCCCTGCCGGAAGCGCAGACGGTGTTCGACTACCTCCGCAAGGGCGCGCCGCTCGGGACGAAGGACCAGGAGGTGCTCGACGTGGCCGGGTCGTTCCTGTTCAAGGGGTCGCACGTCGAGAAGTCGATCGGCGTGCTGTCCGGCGGGGAGCGGGCGCGGCTCTGCCTGGCCGCGCTGCTGCTGAGCAAGCACAACGTCCTGATCCTCGACGAGCCGGGCAACCACCTGGACGTGGACACGGTGGACGCGCTGATCGACGCGCTGCGGGAGTACCAGGGGACGGTGATCTTCACCAGCCACGACCGGCACTTCACCGGCCGGGTGGCGACGTGCGTGGTCGAGGTGCGGGACGGCCGGGTGACGAACTACAACGGCAAGTACGACGCGTACCTGGCGAAGGTGAACGAGGAGATCGAGGCCGGCGAGCGGGAACTCGCCACGGCGCGGGCGAAGGCCCCGCCGGCGACGGCCGCGGCGCGGGACGCGGCCGCCGTCCGCCGGGAGCTGGCGGACGTGGAGCAGCTCGTCGCCCGGTTGACGGAGCGGAAGGAAACGCTGGACGCGGCCTACGTGGCGGCCCAAAGCCCGCGGGAGCTGGACCGGCTGTACGAGGAGCTGACGGCCGCCGCCGGGGAACTGGGCGACGCGGAGGACCGGTGGGCGGCGTTGCAGCAGGAACTCGACGGCCGGGCGTAGCGGTGTCCTTGGCGAACGGCACGGCGTAAGCGTGCCGGTGTGGGGCTGTCTCCACCGGCACGCTTACGCCGTGCCGTTCGCCTCCCTCGACCCTGGCCAAAGGAGGACCGACGTGGGCAAGGTGTTCGCGGAACTGGACGAAGGCGTGCGGGCGTTCATCGCCGATCAGCACATGTTCTTCGTGGCGACCGCGCCGCTGGCGGCCGACGGGCACGTCAACCTGTCGCCGAAGGGGCTGGACTCGTTCCGCATCCTGGGCCCGACGCGGGTGGCGTACCTCGACCTCACCGGCAGCGGCGTGGAGACGATCGCCCACCTGCGGGAGAACGGCCGGCTGACGGTCCTGTTCTGCGCGTTCGCCGGCCCGCCCCGCATCCTGCGGCTGTACGGCCGCGGCCGGGCGGTCGAACCCGGTGACGTGGAGTGGCCGGGGCTGTCGGCCCACTTCCCGCCGCTGCCGGGGGCGCGGGCGGTCATCGTGTTAGAGGTCGAGCGCATCGCCGACTCGTGCGGGTACGCCGTGCCGCGGTACGAGTTCACCGGCGACCGGCCGCAGCTGGCCGCGTGGGCCGAGAAGAAGGGGGCCGACGGCGTGCGAGCCTACCAGGGGCAAAAGAACCGCCGGAGCATCGACGGCCTGCCGGGGCTTCCGTCCGCGGGCGAATGACCGGCCGGTTGTCCGCAGTCACAAAATCTGTTACCTTCGGCGAATCGCCCGCCGTTTTCAGGGCACATCTTTTCGACAGGACGTCCGCCGGAGTTGCCATGCCGCGAACCCGCCTCACGCCCCGCGCCGCCGTCGGGGCGGCCGCCGAGGGCCTGCCCGACGCCGACCTCGTGGCCCGGTTCGTCGCCGCCCGCGACCCGGCCGCGTTCGAGGCGCTCGTGTGGCGGCACGGACCGGCCGTCCGCGCCGTCTGCCGGTCGATCCTCGGGAACGCGGCCGACGCCGACGACGCCTTCCAGGCCGTGTTCATCGTCCTCGCGCGGAAGGCCGGGTCGGTCCGCCGGCCGGCCGCGGTCGGCGGGTGGCTGTACGGCGTGGCCGTCCGCGTCGCCCGCAAGCTGAAGCGGCGGCTCGCCCGGCGGTCCGCGTCCGCCGAGGGTCTGACGATGGCCGCCGCCCCCGCCCCGCCGCCGTTCACCGCCGACCTGTGGCCGATCCTCGACGAGGAGATCGGCCGGCTGCCGGAGAAGCACGCGGCCGTCGTCCGCCTGTGCTACGTGGCCGGCCTGACCACGACGGAAGCCGCGGCCCGGCTGGGCGTCCCGAAGGGGACCGTCCTCTCCCGGCTGGCGGCGGCGCGGGGCCGGCTCCAGGCCCGGTTGACACGGCGGGGCGTCTCGACCGGCGTCGCCGTCCTCGCGACGGCCGCGGCCACGGCGTCCGCGACCGTGATTCCCCCGGACCTGGTCCGGGCGACCATGCGGGCCGCGCTCGAACTCGATCCCGCGATCCCGGCGGTCGTCCCGCCGGGGGCCGACACCCCCCTTTCGCTGTCCCAGGGAGTCATCACCGAAATGGCACTGAGCAAACTGAGAATCGTCGTCGGCACGCTGGCCCTCGGCGTGGTCGCGGCCGCCGGCGTCGGCGGGTGGGCGGTCGCCGGCGGCGAGGGCGGCAAGACCCCGGTCGTCGAGAAGAAGGCCGACGGCCCGCCCCCGCCGCTCGCGGCCGATCCGCCGGTCCTACCACCTACGCCGGCGGCCGCGGCGACGCCGCCTGTGGACCGGATTCAGGAAATTCTCGACCGGCTGCAAAAGCAGGAGCAGGTGAACAAGGAACTCCGGGCCGAGTTGGACCGGTTGAAGGCCACGCCGAAGATCGAGCCGGTCCTGCCGGTCGTTAACTTACCGTCGCCCGTCCCCGGCGTGGGAGAAGGTCTACCAACCGCCATCCCGCCGATCACACCCACGACCGCGGCCCCGCTCCTCCCGACGCCGACCGACCCGCCGCCCTCAAACTTCAACCCCATTTCCCTCCCGACCCCCGCGGTCACCCCCACGCTCGACCCGCCCATGCCGAGGCCGACGCCGGCCGAGAAGTACGGGACGATGACCGTGCCGAAGCCCGGCGGGACGTGGTACCGGGCGACGGCCGACGGGACGTACACGCTGACGTTCGCCGCCGACCGGCTGACGATCACCGCCGAGCTGGCCGGGGCGGGCGGGAAGCGAACGACGGTGACGGTCGAGGCCGACTACAGCGTGTCGCGGGACGGCGTCGTGTTCGGGTACATCACCGGCGTGGACGCGGCGGACGCCGCCCGGGCGGCGGACCTCCAGACTTACGAGGAACAACCGTTCTCGTTCCGCTACCGGGCGGGCGAGCAAGTGCTGACGGTCAAGGACGTGAAGCTCCGCCGCCCCGCCCCGTCCGGACCGATGCCGGCGGACGCGGTCGGGATCGAGAAAATCTTGGGGGCCGGGCGGTACGTGGACAAGAAGCCGGTCCCGGTCCTGCCGGCGGGACGGACGGATAAGGTCGAAACCCCACCGGCCCGCCCCGGCCGCCCGTGAGAACGCTGTGGCGCTCCCGGCCCCGGCTCCGTGCCGGGGCCGGGAAGGGAACGCCCTCGCGGCCGTTACTCCGACCGGATAAACACTTCTAACTCCTCCGATCGCTACGACCGGCCCCCGCCGACCCGCCCTCACGTCTCGCCGGATTGTCGCCCTAGGTGCGCTTGTACACCGGCATCTGGCATTTCCCGACGCACCGCCAACGGGTAGAAGTGGTGGGTCGAGTTTACCCAAAAGCCCAGGGCGGGGTCGGTGTCGCCTCGCCCGCGGGGTCGCTCGATGGGTTTCCACCCCCCCAAGGAGCCGACTATGGCGTTCGCGCTGCTCATCATCGAGTCACCCGAGGACCGTCAGACCCGGACCGTGGACGAGGGCCGCCCCCTCTACGAGCGGATGATGCGGTTCGCCGAATCCCTCCAGGCCCGCGGCGTCTTGAAGGCCGTCGAGTCCCTCAAGTCGCAGGCGGACGCGGTCCGGATCGAGGTCCGCGGCGGGAAGCAGCTGGCCGTCGATGGGCCGTTCGCGGAAGCGAAGGAGATGGTCGGCGGCTTCTTCCTGCTGGACGTGGCGACGAAGGACGAGGCGGTCCGGATCGCGCGCGAGTGCCCGGCCGTGGGGTGGGCGACGGTCGAGGTGCGGGAGACCGGCCCGTGCCACGGCGGCTGACCGCCCGGTCCCCGGATGAAATTCCTCTCACGAACGGCGGCCGGGGCTTTCGTGTCGGCGGGCGGGGTGGTAAGGTGGGCAAAATCTTCCTTCCAGTCCGAGGCCGACCTCATGACCCACCCCCGGTTCGGGTTCGTACCCGCTTTTGCCGTCGCCCTGGCCCTGACGCCGCCCGTCCCCGCCGCCGACCCGCCGAAGGTGACGGGAGCGAACTACCCGCTCGCCCAGAAGTTCACCCGCGAGTTCGTCGCCCGGAACGTCCAGGAGGCGTCCGTTTCGCCGCAGTGGATCGGCAAGACGGACCAGTTCTGGTATCAGGTGCGGACCCCAGCCGGCCTGGCGTACTGGCGGGTCGATCCGGCCCGCCCGAATAAGGAACCGCTGTTCGACCCGGCGCGGGTGGCCGCGGCCTTGTCCGAGGTGACGAAGAAGCCGCTCGACGCCGCGACCCTGGCCCTCGGCCGGGTGAGCGTGACCGACGACGGTAAAAAGTTGAAGTTCGTCTTCGACGAATACCAGTACGAGTACGACCTGGCCGCCGGCACGCTGACGAAGGGGGCGAAGGCCCCGCGGACCGGGTTCCAGCCCAGCCCGGAGATGCTCGCCCGGATGACCGAGGAGCAACGGCGGCAGCTCGAAGAGTTCCGCGAACGCGAGCAGCGGCGGGAGGATCAGCAGGACCAACAACAGCAGCAACAGCAACAACAGGAGCAACAACAGCAGCAGGGGAACCAGACCCCGCCGCCGGCGGCGAACCCGCTGAGCTACAAGGCCGTCTCCCCGGACAAGAAGAAATACGTCTACGCCTTCAAGCACAACCTCTACCTCGCCGACGAGGGGGCCGAGGACAAGGCGGTGCAGCTGACGAAGGACGGCGTCGAGGATTACTCGTTCGGCCCGCAGCGCGGGACCTTCGGCCGCGGCCGGACCGGCGGGTCGGAGGCGCAGGCCGAAGGCCGTACCCCGGCCGAGGACCGCAAGACTCGGCCGAACGTCACCTGGTCGCCGGACTCGAAGGCGTTCTACGTCTCCCGCACCGACAGCCGCGGCGTGCAGGACCTGTTCCTGGTGGACTCGATCGCCGCCCCGCGGCCGCGGCTGGAGCAGTACAAGTACCCGATGCCCGGCGAGGAGAAGGTCCGCAAGCAGGAACTCTTCTACTGCGACGCGGCCAAGAAGACGCTCACGGCCGTGAAGCCGAAGTGGAAGGACGAGCGGTACACCGGCGTCGTCTGGGGCAAGGCGGCTAACGAACTGCGGTTCATCCGCCGCGACCGGCTCCAGCGGAACCTCGCGGTCTGCACCATCGACGTGGCGAGCGGGGCGGAGAAGTGCCTGCTGGCCGAGTCGTTCGACTCCGCGTTCCTGGACGCCCAGCCGGTGCGGTACGTCGAGGAGACGGACGAACTCGTCTGGTGGTCCGAGCGGACCGGGTGGGGCCACTTCTACCTGTACGGCCGGGACGGCACGTTCCGGAACGCGATCACGGCCGGCGCGTGGCGGGCGAGTCGGATCGTCGAGGTGGACGGGAAGAACAAGCAACTCTACTTCGTCGGCAACGCCCGCGAGCCGGGCGAGAACCTGTACCACACCCACCTGTACCGGGTGCGGTTCGACGGGACCGGGCTGACGCTCTTGGACCCGAGCGTCGCGCCGGCCGGCGGCCGGTACGCGCCGGTCGTCGGCGGGTTGAACCACCAGTCGTACCTGTCGCCGACGAAGAAGTACGTCGTGACGACGGCCAGCGCCACCGACCACGCCCCGGTCGCCCTGGTGTACGACGAACTCGGCAAGCCGGTCCTCACGCTCGAAACCACCGACCTGACGCGGCTGCGGGAGACCGGGTGGAGGATGCCGGAGCGGTTCGTGGTGAAGGCGGCCGACGGCGTGACGGACCTGTACGGGAACGTGTGGAAGCCGTTCGACTTCGACCCGAGTAAGTCGTACCCGGTCGTCGCCAACGTCTACCCCGGCCCGCAGACGGAGGGCGTGACGCACCGGTTCGCGGCGTACAGCTCGACGATGCAGCTGGCGCAGCTCGGGTTCGTCGTGATCCAGGTCGGCCACCGCGGCGGCAGCCCGGAGCGGTCGAAGGCGTACCACAGCTTCGGGTACTTCAACCTCCGCGACTACGGGCTGGTGGACAAGAAGGCGGCGATCGAGCAACTGGCGGCCCGCCACCGGTACATCGACCTGGGCCGGGTCGGCATCTACGGGCACTCCGGCGGCGGGTTCATGTCCGCCGCGGCCGTCCTCCAACCGCCGTACAACGACTTCTTCAAGGCGGCCGTCGCGAGCGCCGGGAACCACGACAACAACATCTACAACGACAACTGGTCCGAGCGGTACCACGGGATGAAGGAGGTCGCGGTCGCGGACGAGAAGAAGGACGCCGCGACCGCGACCGCCGGCACGGGCGCGACCGGGACACGCACCGGCGGCGGGAACGGCGGTGGTCGGCGGCGGCCGCCGGAGGTGGAAGCGGTCGAGGACGAGATCGAGGCCCTGCTGACCGGGTTCGACCCGGACGACCGGGAGTCGGTCGAGGAGGTCGAGAAGAAGCTGGCCGAGCTGCAAAAGAAGTTGGCGGACGCCAAGCAGGCGGCCGCCGAGGCGGCGAAGAAGGAGGCCGAAAAGAACGACGCGAAGAAAGTGGACGCGGCGAAGACGACCGACGCCGCGAAGGGCGCGACGCAGGAGAAGAAGGCCGAGGAGAAGGCCCCGCCGAAGACGAAGTTCGAGATCAAGGTCCCGACGAACGCGGAGCTGGCCGGCAACCTGAAGGGCCACCTGATGCTCGTCCACGGGGAGATCGACAACAACGTCCACCCGGCGAACACGATGCGGCTGGCCGACGCGCTCATCAAGGCGAACAAGCGGTTCGACCTGCTCATCATCCCCGGCGCGCGGCACGGGTTCGGCCCGGCGCAGCCGTACTTCACCCAGCGGATGTGGGACTTCTTCGCCGAGCACCTGCTCGCCGACCGGCAGACGAAGGCCGACATCCACGAGAGGGACGTGAAGCGGCGGTAGTCCGACCCGCGCCATCATTTCTTGGGCAAGAATGCCTTCCGGCCGAGCCGGAAGGCGTTCCGCTTCCGCCCGATTCCCAGCCCCCGGCTCGTTTCGCGTAAGCCCCCTGCGTTTCCTCCGGTGGCACGTCAGGCACGCCCCTTGACGGCCCGCGTCCCTCCCATGACTCACGGACCCGGCCGACCGCGGCCGGCTTCCTCCACGTACACCGGGGCCACTCATGTTCTGGCGTAACCCCTTCCTCCGCTACCCCTCCCCCCGTCACAACCGGAAGGCCCGCCGGGCGGCCGCGCGGATGAAGGTCGAGCAGCTGGAGGCCCGCGACCTGTTCGCGGCCAACCTCGTCAGCGTCGGGACGTGGACGCCGCAGGGGCCGGGGCCGATCCAGTTCGCCGCGGTCGAAGGGCTGACCGCCCAGAATAACCCGATGGCCGGGACGGTCGAGGCGGTCGCCGTCGGGCCGGACGGGAAGACGGCGTTCGTCGCCACGGCCGGCGGCGGCGTCTGGCGGACGGCCGACGTGACGGCCGCCAACCCGACCTGGTCCCCGAAGACGGACGACCTGCCGAGCCTGTCGATCTCGGACATCGCCGTCAACCCGATCGACCCGGCCGTGATCGTGGCCGGCACGGGCAGCATCAACAGCGAGAACCCGACCGGAGCGGTCGGCGTCTACCGCTCGACCGACGGCGGCGAGACCTGGGCCGTCACCGGCGGGAAGGAACTCGGCGGGTTCCCGGTCGTCTCCCTGGCGCTCACGGACGAGTCGGTCCGCGGCAAGGCCCCGCAGGAGTTCATGGCCGTCGCCGCCGGCACGAAGGACCTGCCCGGCACGGCGAACGACCGCCCCGGCGGGCTGTTCGAGTCGCTCGACGGCGGGCTGACGTGGAGCCGCACCCAGGACACGACCGGCGTGCTGCCGGCGGCCGTGTCCCCGTCGGACCTCGTCGTCGTGTCGTCGTTCCTGGACACGGCCCCGGCCCCGGACAAGTTCTTCCCGCGGACGTTCTTCGCCGCGTTCCCCGGCGTCGGCGTCTTCTCGTCCGCCGACTTCGCGACGTGGACGCCGATCCCGAACGTCGGCCTGGACCTGACGGACAACACGCGCATCCGGCTGGAAGCGGTGACTAGCAAGTCCACGAACCTGGTCAACGCCACGCACCTGTTCGCCGGGCTGGTCAACTCGAAGGGCGACCTGACGGGCATCCACCTGAACCGGCTGGACGGCACGAACTGGGGCGGCGACCGCGCGCCGAAGACGCACGAGGACTTCATCGACACCGAGCCGAACGTCCCCGGCCAGGACGGCGTGGCCGACACGTTCGCCGGCGTCATCAGCTTCGGCCGCGGGCTGACCAGCCTCTCGCTCATGGCCGACCCGCGGAACCCGAGCATCCTGTACGTCGGCGGCGACACGCACCCGGAACTCGACTCGATCCCGCTCCGGACGGTCGCCGGGAACGGCGAGTTCTCCGGTCGGCTGTTCCGGAACGGCGACCTCATCGTCGGGTCCGACGCCGGCGGCACGTTCCCGCACGCGGACTCCCGCGACCTGCTGTTCGTGAGCGTGCCGAACGGCGAAGACTACATCCTGGAGGCCAACGAGGGCGGGCTGTACCGGCTGACCGACCCCGGCCTCGGTTCGGACCCGTCCGGGGCGGAGTGGTCCTCGGCCAACGGCAACTTGCAGATCGCGAACCTCACGTCCGTGGCGTTCGACCGGGTGAACAAGCGGTACACGGCCGCCACCCGGAGCGACGGCGTCATCGACCAGCTCGCCACCGGCGGGGCGGCGTGGGAGGCGGCCGTCACCGGCACGTTCAACAACGACCCGTTCGACGCCGACCGGCTCAACGTCGGGTTCGGCGGGGCCGTCCTCGCGACCGCCGAGCCGGTCACCGGCCGGGCCGTGCGGCTGTCCGTCGGCATCGACCTGGAGGACGGCGTCCGCCGCGACTTCAATAACGCGAACCAGCAGATCGACATCGACCCGACCGTGCTGACGATCACGGACGGCATCGCCGACACGCTGTTCCGGTCCGGGCTGGCCGGCAAGGACGTGAACGACCCGGACGTGTTCGCCCGGCCGCTGGCGCTGAACGCCGCGGACGGCACGCGGGTCGCCGTGGCCGGGTACAACCTGTACGAATCGACGAACCTCGGCCGCACGCTGCGGCGGATCGAGGACCCGTCGAACACGCTGACCGGCGACGCCTTCACCGCGCTGGCGGCCGGCGCGGCGGGCCAGCCGCAGGTGCTGTACGCGGCGATGGGGAACCTCGTCGGCGTCCGCGACGCCGGGCCGAGCGCCCCCGGCGCGCCGCTCGACCGGGTGTTCCGCATCGACGGCGAGACGGACATCCTGGACATCGTCATCGACCCGCAGACCGCGAAGACGGCGTACCTGCTGACCGCCCGGAACGTGTACAAGGTGCTCGACGGCGGGACCGGGACGGCCGGCCCGCGGTTCGCCGCGATCACCGGCAACCTCCCCCAGCTGAGCGGCGACTTCCGCACCATCGACATCGTCGTCACCGGGGCTGGGCCGATGGTCCTCGTCGGGGGGGCGGGCGGCGTGTTCCTGACCGCCGGCGCCAACGACGCGAACCCGAAGTGGGAGGAGATCGGCCTCGGGCTGCCGAACGCCGTCGTCACCGACCTGCACTTCGACCCCGTCGCGAACCTGCTCTACGCCGCGACCGACGGCCGCGGCGTGTGGCAGATCGCGAACCCGGACTTCGTGACCAACCGCGGCATCCTGAGCGTCACCGGCACGGCCGGGAACGACACCGCCACGATCAGCCTGACGAAGGACGGCACGCGGGTCCGCGTCGTCCAGTCGGACGGCACGAACAAGCTGTTCCCGCTCGCCAACGTCGCGGAAATCCGCTTCGCCCTCGGCAACGGGAACGACACGATCACCATCGACGGCGCGAACGGCCTCCCCGGGCGGCAGAGCCGGTCGGCCGCGCCGTTCGTGTCGATCGCGGACGCCGGCGGCACGGCCGACGCGCTGGCGTTCGTCAACGTCGGCCCGGACGTGGCCATCGAAAAGACCGGGACGAACTACCGCGCCCTTGCGGCCGACGGCACGACGACGGCGATCACCACGGCGGGCGTCGAAACGCTCCCGCTCGCGGTGGCGAACCCGCTCGCCGTCCTCGGCCACGGGATCGAGCAGTTCCTCCGCGAGGCGGCGGCCCTCCGCGTCACGCCGCACGTTTCCGCGGAACTCTCCGGCCTCGGGCTGCTCGCGGCGCTCGACGGCGGGTCGAGCCTGATCCGCCGCGTGTTCGAGGACTCCGGGCTGCGGTTCGACGAACTCGGCACGACCATCGCGGACGCCGACGCGCTGGAGGCGCGGCTGCAAGGGGCGACGACGCTCGGCCCGGCGTTCGCGTCCGTCACCCAGGACGCGAACGGGCTGACGGTCAACTTCAAAACGCAAAAAGCCTTGTCCGGCCGCGGCGTGCTGAAAGCCGGGCAGGACCAGGGGTTCGCCGGCGTCGATCTCGTCGCCGACCTGAAGGCGACGGTGCAGCTCGACCTCCAGTTCGGCGTGGACCCGCAGGGCCGGTTCTTCGTCGGCACGAACAAGGCGAACGGCGCGGAGGTCGTCATCAGCAACCTGTCCGGGACCGTCACCGGCGACGCCCGGCTCGGGTTCCTCGGCGTGACGGTCACGAACGGCGTCCTCACGACCGACCCGACGGCCAACTTCGAGATCAACCTCTTCGACCCCGGCACGGTCGCGAACGACAACAAGCTGCTGCTCCACGAGGAGTACGACAAGTGGTCGTCGGCGAACGTCAACGCCGTGCTGCTGCCGGGCACGATGCCGGCCGTGCCGAACCTGAAGATCGACGCGACGATCGACGTGGCGGCGTTCAAGTTCCCGCTGTTCGACGACGCGAAGGTCAGCTTCGCGTGGAACGACTTCAACACCCCGGCCGGGTTCACCGTCACGCCGACGCTCGGGGCGAACACGACGGCCCAGCAGCTGATCGACTTCATCACCGTGAACGCCGGGCAGGTGGTGGCGGCCGTGCAGGGCCTCGCCACGAGCCTGGAGGCGGCGACCGGCACGCAGGTGCTGGACACGGAAATCCCGGTCCTCGGCAAGACGGTCGGCGAACTGCTGAGTTCCGTCGCGAAGCCCTTCGACCTGCCGCCGGAGGCGGTCGCGGCCACGACGATCGACGCCGCGGCCGGCACGTTCCGGGTGGCCGTGCAGGGCCTCGACCTCGGCACGGCCGGCGTCGCCGTCGGGCAGGCGATCATTTTCGTTGTCGGCGGCCAGGACAAACAAGGGACCATCGAAGCCGTCGAAGGGTCGTCGTTCACCGTGCGGCCGGCCGAGGGCGGCGTCTTCCCCGCCACCACCTCCACGACGTACCGCGTGCTCCGGCCCGGCGGCATCGCCGAGCAGTTCGACCGGTTCTTCGGCAACCTCGACTTCACCGTCCCGACGCTGCAAGACCTGATCCGCGACCTCGGGGCGAAACTCGGCATCGACCTCTTGTCGAAGGTCACGGTCGAGGGGACCGGCGTGGACCGGTTCATCAAGGTCCCGCTCGACTTCGCCCCGACGCCGCTGACGTTCGCGGAAACGCTCGACTTCAAGGGGGCGATCCCGTTCCTGGACCTGCAGACGAACACGGCGTTCGACGTGACGGTGACGCCGACGTTCCACGCCGCCCTCGGCATCAGCCTGGCCGCGAACAAGGCCGTCGGCGAGCGGTTCTTCCTGGTCAAGGACGACGCGAACGAGGTGCAACTCAGCGTCCGGGCGACCGCGACGCCGACCGCGACCGGCCGGGTCGGGTTCCTGGACGTGACGCTCGGGCCGGACGCCGGGCGGACCGGCCTGGTGGACGTGCGGGGCACGTTCGGCGTCAACGTCGTCGATCCGAACTCACCGACGGACACCCGCGTGACGCTGGTGGAACTCGCGACGAACGGGCTGAACCCGTTCTCGGCGGTCGCCTCCGGCAGCCTGAGCATCGACGGCCTGGCCGTGAAGGCCGGCATCTCGAACACCGGCGACCTCGGGCAGGTCACGCTGTCCCTCGACGGCACGAAGGCGGACCAGGGGCTGATCGCGGGCATCGACGACCTCACCGCCCTGCCCTCGCGGCTGTTGGCGAACACGACGGGGGCGGACACCTTCGCCAAGTTCGAGAACATCACCGGCCTCGACATCGCCGCCGCGCTCGTCGAACTGATCGACGAACTCGCGTCCCTCTCGAAGGCCCCCGCGCTGACCACGCCGCTGCCGCTGGTGAACAAGAGTCCGAGCGAACTGCTGACGCTCGCCGAGAGCCTCGTCACGAGCCTGAACACGCCGCCGGCCGACCTCAACACGGCCGACACGGCGGCCACGTTCTCGTCCGCGGACAAGGTGCGGGCGTTCCTAGAATCGAAGCTCGGTACGGCGGTCGGCCTCGCGGTCGATTCGCAGGCCGTGCGGTTCACGTTCGACTTCGGGGCGGCGAAGAGCAAATCGCTGCCGTTCGGGTTCGACCTGGGCACGACCGGCTCGTTCGCGAACGTGTCGGCCGCCGGCGACTTGACCGCGACGGCGACGGCCGGCATGAAGCTGACCCTCGGCGTGAGCACGACCTCGAAGGACGCGGCCGGCAAGCTGATCGCCCTCCCCGACCGCGTCTTCCTGGACGTAGCCGGCGACGACGCCACGACGTTCAACGTGGGCGTGACGCTCAACTCCGGGTACACCGTGGACGGCGTCACCGGCAAGGTGCTGACGTTCAACGCCGCCGCCGGGCCGATCGAACTCGGCGTCGTCAACGGCCGCGCCCTCGTCCGCGGCGGGTTCGGCGGGAAGTTGAACGACCTGCCCGGCTCCGGCGACGGCAAGCTGACGCTCGGCGAGATCGCGAAGGCCGCCACGACCGGCCAGCTCAACGCCCTGTTCGGCGCGGCGTTCGCCGGCGACGTGCAGGCCGTCCTCCCGCTCGACGGCAACGGCGACGGCGTCGCCGATACGCCCGGCGGCCCCGACGCGCTCGTCCGGATCGCCGGCAAGCTCCAGAACTTCGTCAACCCGCTCGACTTCACCACCCCGATCACCCCGGCCGCGTCCGCCGACATCCCGATCGCGAACGACAAGCTGAACGCGACCAGCGTGCTCGTCAACGTCGCGAACCTGGACGGGCTGATCGCGAACGGCCTGCTGAGCTTCTCGAACCTCGTCGAGGGGTTCGAGGACCTGCTCGAGTGGGGCCAGAAGCTGCTCGGCGTGGACGTGCTGGATCGCAAGCTCCCGATCATCGGCAAGAGCATCCGGGACGGGCTGAACTTCTTCGAGGGGCAACCCGGCAGCGTGTCGGCCGTGCTGACGCGGCTGCGGAACACGCTCAACTCGTCCACAACCCCGACGACGAACGCGGCCGTCGCCGCGCTCGCCGGCGTGGTCGCGGACGCGCTGCGGACCCTGCCGAACGTCACCGTCGTCGGGGACGCGGCCGGCAACGGCCTCGCCGTCGTCACGAAGGAGGACTTCTTCCGCGTCAACACCGACGGGAGCAAGGTCACCGGCGTCACGTTCTTCCTCCGCTACCAGCCGACGATCGCGGTCAACGCCCCGTTCGACCTCGGCCTCGACTTCCTGCCGCTGTCCGCGACCGGGGCCGTCGCCGCCAGCGCGAAGCTCGACGCGTTCCTCGGGTTCGGCGTGGACTTCGCCGACGGGTTCTTCGTGAAGACCGACTTCAGCGACGTGCCGCTGACCCCGTGGACGGCCACGACGCCGGAGGTCACCGCCACCGTCACGGTCGCCGCCAACCAGGACCTGACGCTCACCATCGGCGGGCTGAGCTTCACCGCGGACTTCAACCCGAACGTCGGGACCGTCACCGGCGTCGTCGGCATCGACCTGATCGGCGGCGCGGACAAGCGGATCACCGGGTCGGACTTCATCCAGGCGATCCAGAACCCGAAACAGTTCGTCGGCCTGAGCTTCAAGGTCGGGGCGCACGTGGACGTGCCGCTGAAGCTCGCCGCCGGCAGCGAGCTGCCGTCCGTCGAGGGGCGGCTGTTCTTCGACATCGGCAACGGCGGGCTGGTGGACATCTCCGCCGGGCAGCCGCTGTCGCCGACGGTGGCGATCAACGACGTGAAGCTGAACGCCGGGTCGTTCGTGGACCGGATCGCGAAGCCGGTGCTGGACAAGCTCGAGCTGTTCAGCCCGTTCGCGAAGGTCGTGGACACGTTCACCGAGCCGCTCCCGCTGCTCGACCAGAGCATCTACGACATCCTCCGCGGGCAGTTGGAGAAGGCCGGCAACACCGGGTCGGTCCGGGTGCTCGACTTCCTGGTGAAGATCGGCAACTTCATCGACTCCGCAGCCGACATGGCGAGCCAGAGCGCCGGGCTGTTCATCGACTTCGGCGACATCCCGCTCGTCGGCGGGACGAGCGCCGGCGGGACCGGCGGCACGGCCCAGCCCGGCGCGGGGACGCCCAGCTCCGTGGCCGGCGGGGCCGTCGCGATGGCGGCCGTCTCCAACCCGGACGCGACCGGCACCGCCCCCGGCGGGACGACGGACACGGCCAACATCCCCGGCTCCGGGCTGCCGCTCATCGGCTCGTTCCTCAAGGACCTCGGCGACCTCGGCATCGTCTTCCCCGTCCTGAAGGTCGGCAACCTGGTGAAGCTGCTCACCGGCCAGACGACCGACATCGTGTTCGTGAACCTACCGGAACTGAACCTCGACGTGGGGTTCGAGTCGCCGAACATCCCGCTGTTCAACTTCGGCATCCCCTACGTGGCCGACGTGAACGTCGCGGCCGGCTTCACCGTCGATTTCGGGCTGACGGTCAACATCTCCGCCGGGCTGGACACCCGCGGGCTGAACGCGCCGGACCGGAAGTTCCTGAATGGCTTCTACATCGGCGACTTCGACCCCGGAGAGAACCTGCAGATCGACCCAACGGACAAGGAGCGGAAGGAGGTCGTGCTGACGGCCGGCGTCGGCGTGACGGTGGACGCGGCCGTGCGGCTGCTCGGGTTCGAGGCCGGGTCGATCGCCGGCCACGGGAAGCTGTTCGGCACGCTCGGCGTGGACCTGAACGACGACAACGAGAACAACTACCCGGAGAACAAGAACGACCACGCCGTCCCGGCGCTCGACACGCGGTCCGCGCAGGACCGCAAGGACGGGAAGCTCTACCTGGACGAGATCGGCATCATCCGCGAGAGCCGCGGCGGGAAGGTGATCGCGCTGTTCGACTTCGAGGGGAAAATCCTGGCCGAACTCGGCGTCACCCTCCGCGCCCTCGGCGGGCTGTTCGAGAAGAGCTACGCCTTCGACTTCACGATCTACGAGTTCGAGAACGTGCTGCGGCCGGAGTTGCCGCCGTCCGGCACGCCGGACCTGGCGTTCGTCGCCCCGCGGGTCGTCGGCGGGGCGAGCAAGCAAACGCTCGTCCTCACCCGGTCGGCGGGTTCGACGACGGGCGACCGGGCGAACTTCGCCGCGTCCAACAGCGACGGCGGGGACAACGTCCAGGTCCTGCTCATCGACAAGAACGGCAACCCGGACGACGGGTACGACATCGCCACCCTGCCGGGGAACGGGTACACCGTCGCCACGGCCAGCCAGACGATCATCACGCCGATCCCCGGCACGAACCCGATCCAGGTGCAGTCGCGAACGGTCCACCGGCACACGGTCACGCGGGCCGGGACGGATTTCGAGGCCCAGGGGGTGAAGGTCGGGCAGCGGGTGAAGTTCTTCTCGACGCTGCCGACGCTCGCCGGGGAGACGGCGCGGTTCGCCACGATCACGGCCGTGAGCGGGAACACCATCACGTTCGAGCCGGGCATTCCCTCATTCCAGTTCGACGCGACGAAGCCGGTCAGCGTGGTCAGCGGCCGGGAGACGATCCGGGTGAAGAAGGGGACGACCATCGAGGACTTCGGGCCGGGCGAGGCGGGCTTCAACGAGGTGCTCGACATCAACACGATCCAGGCGATCATCGTGGACGGCGGGAACGGGGCTATCGGGTCGTTCGGCAACGGCGACGACGAGCTGCTCATCGACCCGTTCTTCCGCGGCACGGCCGTCATCCTGGGTGGGGCCGGGAACGACAACCTGGTCGGCGGCAGCGGCAACGACACGCTCGACGGCGGGGACGGGGACGACACGCTCGTCGGCGGCCTCGGCAACGACAGCCTGATCGGCGGCCGCGGCGACGACGAGATCGCCGGCGGCGACGGCAACGACGCCCTGATCGGCGACCGCAAGGCGACCCCCGGCGCGACGAGCCTCGCGGCCGACGGCGAGGGTCGGGACGTGATCGACGGCGGGGCCGGGAACGACGCCATCTTCGGCGACAACTCCGTCCGCACGACCGGCGCGGCGGCCGGGGCGAACGCCGCCGACCTCCTCGCCGGCGGCCTCGGGAGCGACACCGTCGCCGGCGGCGAGGGGGACGACACCGTCTTCGGCAACGAGGGGCACGACTCGCTCGTCGGCGGCGACGGCCAGGACAAGCTGTTCGGCAACGACGGGAACGACACCGTCTACGGCGGGGCCGGCAACGACGACATCCGCGGCGGTCTCGGCAACGACATGCTCTTCACCGGCGACACGACGTTCGCCGACCGCAACGGCGGCATCGACCGCGTCCGCGGCAACGACGAGACCGGCATCTTCCAGCTGAACTTCAACCCGTCTACCGGGATCGACGACGATCTCGTCAACGGCCTGGACTCGGAGTTCTTCTACTACTATGGCGGTGACGGCCGGGACACCGTCCTCGGCAGCGCGAAGTCGGACCTGATCTTCGGCGCGGCCGGCGGCAGCGACATCATCGGCGGCGGCGGGTTCGACCGCATCACCGGGTCCGGCAAGAACGACCGCATCGTCGGCGACATCGGCCGGATCGACAACCTCTTCCTCCCGGACGACTACCTCGCGTCCCTGCCGCCGGTCGGCACCGGCGGCGACCTCATCAGCGGGCTGGGCGGCGGCGACGCGATCCAGACGTTCAGCGGCGACATCGTCGGCACCACCGTCGTCGGCGCGAACACGAACACGAACACCCCCGGCACGCTCGACTTCGGCGGGGCGTCGGCCGGGCTGAACTTCAACTTCGACCTGACGACCCCGCAGGTGATCGACTTCGACAACGTCCGCGGCTCCGTCGTCACCGGCGGCGTGGACAACGTCATCGGCAGCGCGCTGGCGGACGCCTTCACGCTCCAGGTGTCCACCCGGCCGCGGGGCGTGGACGCGGGCGCGCAGCCGGTCGGGCTGCGGGACGCGGCCACGATCGACGCCCTCGGCGCGAACGTCACGATCCGGTCGAACAAGGTCCAGGCGGACGGGTTCCAGCCCGTCACGCTCGACAACGTCGAGACGTTCCGCCTGGTGAACACCGGCGGCACCGTCACCGTCGTCGGGACCGGCGGGGCGGACACGCTCCGGCTGTTCGCGGCCGGCGGCGGGTTCCGGTACGAACTCAACGGCGTGGAGGTGGACCTCGGCCCGGTCGCGAAGTTCGCGTTCGACGCCGCCGGCGGGAACGACCGGCTCATCCTCGACTTCGCCGGCGGCAACCCGATCCCGGCCGGCGGCATCACGTTCACCGGCACGGGCCGGGGCGACCCGGCGGACGTGCTCGAACTCCGCGGCACGAACGTCGAAGTCGCCGGGCAGACGGTCGGCAGCTCACCGACGGCCGGCACGGTCACCGTCGGCGGCCGGGCGGTCGGCTACTCGACCGTCGGCAACGTCCTCGTGTCCGGGTTCGCGAAGCACACGCTCGCGCTCGAAACCGACTTCGGCCCGGTCCGCGTCGGCTCGACGACGAACCGCCTCGGCGTGCCGGAAACGACGGTCGCCAGCGAGACGCTCGTCTCCGGCCGGGCCGTGACCGTCACGCACGTCACGCTGTCGAAGGTGGCCGCGGCGGTCCTGGAGGTCGGGACGAACCTGGTCCGCGGGTTCGACAACCTGAGCGCCGCCGACGTGCGGGTCGGCCCGAACGGCGTGCCCGCCGGGCTGTCGCTGACGCTGCTCACCGGCGGCGGGAACGACACGCTGACGGTCGAGCCGGCGGCCGGCACGTTCACCTGGGACGGCGGGACCGGGACGGACACGTTCGTCGGGACCGGGGACGTGAACTTCACCCTCCGCGACGACCGGGTGACGGTCGGTCCGGCGGCGGTCGTGCTCCTCGCCGGCGGCGGCGTCGAGACCTTCCGGCTGACCGGCGGGGCGGGGGCGAACGGCTTCACGCTCACCGCCTTCGGCGGCGACGCGACGCTCGACGGCGGGGCCGGCACGGATTCCGTTTCGCTCAACCTGACCGGCGGCCGCGTCGTCGCCGTCGATCCGCTCACGCTCTCCGCGAACGTGGTGACGAACGCCGCCGCGACGGGTGCGCGGATCGAAGGGAACTACGTCGTCCCGGCCGCCCGGACGATCGCCGTGGCCGACGGCCCGGCGGCGGACGACTTGATCTTGAACGCGGCGCTCACCGGGGCGGGCGGGCTGACGCACGCCGGGGCCGGCAGCCGCGTCTTGAGCGGCACGCCGGCGAACGCCGGGGCGACGACGGTTTCCGCCGGCACCGTGACGCTCGACGCGGCGCTCGGCTCGGCGATCAGCCAAACCGGCGGCGTGCTCGCCGGCGGCGGGTCGGCCAACGGCCTCGCCAGCACCGGCGGCACGATCCAGCCCGGAACCGCGACCACGGCCGGGGGGCTGGCGCTGACCGGCCCGCTGTCGGCGACGGCCGCCACGACGTTCGCGTTCGGCCTGCACGGCACATCGCCGGGCCGGACGCACGACGCCGTCGCCGTCCGCGGCGGCGTGACCCTCGGCGGGGCGGCGCTCGAGGCGTCCCTGTCCGGGTTCACCAGCGCCGTCGGCAACCAGTACGAGGTCATCGACAACGACGGCACGGACGCGGTCGTGGGCACGTTCGCCGGCCTGCCGGAGGGCGCGCCGCTGACCGTCGGCCGGAACACGTTCCGCGTCAGCTACCGCGGCGGGACCGGGAACGACGTGGTCCTCACGCACGTCAACACCGCGTCCGCGTTCGCCCAGCGGCGGGTAACCGGCGCGGCGGCCGGCGAGCTGGTCGAGCTGCACGGCGTCCCGGTGGACGCGGACGAGCTGGACGACTTCCGGCTGACCGTGAACTGGGGCGACGGCACGGCTCCGGAGACGTTCGTGTTCGCCCCGCAGACGCCGGAGGTGACGCTGGCGCACCGGTACGCCCGGCCGGGCAAGTTCAACGTCGCGCTCCAGTGGACCGACCAGCACGGCGGGGGGAAGGCGGACACGCTAGTCGCGACCGTGACGCGGCCGCTGACCGGCCCGCAGGCGGCGACGTTCGCGAACCCGCTGACGCCGGGGAACGCCAAGATCGTGGTCCGCGAGCGGGACGGCACGGAGCGGTTCCGGGCGGCGGCGTTCGACCCGACGTTCGCCGGGCTGGTCGCCGTCGCGACCGGGGACGTGACCGGCGACGGCATCGACGACGTGATCGCCGCGGCCGGCAACAAGGGCGGCCCGCGGGTCCGCGTCACCGACGGCGCGACCCGGCAGACGGTGGCCGACTTCTTCGCCTACGAACCGACGTTCCGCGGCGGCGTGTTCGTCGGCCTGGGGAACCTCGACGCCGACCCGGAACTGGAACTCGTCACCGGCACGGGCGTCGGCGGCGGCCCACGGGTACGGGCGTTCGACCTGGCCGGCGGCGCGGTCACGCCGGTCGCCGACTTCTTCGCCTACGACCCGTCGTTCCGCGGCGGCGTGTACGTGGCGGTCGCGGACGCCGACGGCGACGGCCGCGGCGAGATCGTCACCGGGACCGGCAAGGGCGGCGGGCCGCACGTCCGCGCCTTCGACGCGGCCGGGACCGTGGTAACCGAGTTCCTCGCGTTCGACCCGGCGTTCCGCGGGGGGGTGACAGTCGGGGCGTTCGACGACGTGCTCGCGGTCGGGGCCGGCCCCGGCGGCGGCCCGCTGGTGAAGCTCTACCGGGGGCCGGCGCTGGCCGAGCTGCGGACGCTGGTGGTGGACGACCCGGCCGACCGGGCCGGCCTCCGCGTCGCCGTGGCGGACGTGGCCGCCGACGCGGCCCCCGACTTGATCGTCACCCTGCCGACCGGCGAGACGACCGTGTTCTCCCTCGACGGCGAGGAGATCGGCTGAGTCGTCGTAAATAAATCCGACTCGACGAGCGGCCTCGGAAGCCGCTCCTGAAAGAAAGAGGTGTGGTAGCAGATCGACGCAACTGGACGTTCGACTGAAATGCCCGGCGTTTCCAGTGAAGCCGGTGGGGATCGAACCCACGACCCGCAGATTAAAAGTCTGCTGCTCTACCAGCTGAGCTACGGCTCCGACCATCTCGTTTTACGGACACCCATACCCCTGCCAAGTGTTCGCGCCGCCGCCACGGATTCGCGCGCGAACCTCCTGGGCGAAGGCCGTGTCCGTGCGGAACGAAGCCGCGGCGCGTCCGCCGGCCGCGGCTCGAATCATCGGTCGGCGGGTTCCCCCATACCGATCTGCACCTCTTGCCTGTCAGGGCCGCCGCATGATCGTTATCGCGCTTCCGGGTTTCACAAGAGGCCCGCCCCCGGACGACTGACATGGAACCACAACCGCCCGCGCACCCGCGCGGGCGGTTTCGTTTTCGGCGAACCCGGCCCCCGCCGGCCGCGTCCTTGTACCCGATTGCTCCGGGTAGCTCAGCGGTAGAGCGGCAACGACGGTTGGCACACCCTTGCCTCCCCGGCCGAAGCTCAACTGTTCTCGATTTCACTCGGCAGGTCGCGGGTTCGAGTCCCGCCCCGGAGCCTGCTCTCGTGGCGCAAGGGTAGCGCACTGGAAAAGGCGGTTCACACCCACCTTGCCCCTCGGGGCCGGCCGTGAATTGTTCTCGGAATCCAGGCATCCCGGTTCGAGTCCGGGCGGGAGCACTGCGGGCCGGAGGCCCAGGGTTACCGCGAAAAGTGCCCTGCGCCGTCAACTCGCCCGCTGTTTTCGAGTGACCGCTTTCGTGGTGTCAGTGGCAGCACGCTGGCTAACGATCCGTGTCGGATTTGCCCTCACGGGCCGGAACGGGATTGTTCTCGCTAGGGGGGCCAGAAGGACCGGTTCGATTCCGGACGAGAGCGCTGCGGGCCGTAGGCGCAAGGTTATCGTTATTCCAACGTCGAACCTTGAGCCGTCAACTTGCCTGCATTTCAAACGGGGTGTGACCCTCGCCACCACCTTGCCAACCCGGCCGACGGACGAGGGTTATCGCGGTTCCCGCGGGTTCGAATCCCGCCACCCCGACTGCTTGTCTGAAGGAGGACACGCCCATGAAGCTGGTGAAGCACGTCTCGCCGAAGGTCACGCCGCAGAGCGCCCCGGTTCTGGGCAAGCCGACGGTCCCGAACTCGGCCGGCGGGTACGCGTTCGCCGTGGACGACTGGACGCGGCTCGACCGGTTCCTCGTCCTCGGCAGCGAGGGCGGCAGCTACTACGCCACGGAGCGCGAGCTGACCGTCGAGAACGCCGCGGCCGTGGTCGCGTGCGCGAAGGCGGACGCGGCCGAGGCCGTGCGGCGGGTCGTCGCCGTGTCGGACGGCGGCCGGGCGGCGAAGAACGACTACGCCGTGTTCGCGCTCGCGCTCGTCGCGGCGAACGCCGACGCGGCCGGGAAGAAGGCCGCCTACGCCGCCGTGCCGGCGGTCTGCCGGACGGGCACGCACCTGTTCCAGTTCGCGGCCGCGTCGGACGCGCTGCGGGGCTGGGGCCGCGGGCTGCGGCAGGCCGTCGCCGACTGGTACGGGAACAAGCCGGTCCGCGACCTCGCGTACCAGGTGACCAAGTACCAACAGCGGGACGGCTGGAGCCACCGCGACCTGCTCCGGCTGGCGCACCCGAAGACGGCCGAGGAGGACCGCAACGCCGTGTTCGCGTGGGCCGTCGGCAAGAAGGAGACGGTCGATGAGGTGACGCCGACGGCCGCCCTCGCGCCGATCTACGCGCTGGAGGCGGCGAAGCGGGCGACGACGGAGGACGAGGTCGTCTGGTTGATCCGCGACTTCCGACTGGTCCGCGAGGCGATCCCGACGCAATTCTTAACCTCGCCGAAGGTGTGGGAGGCGCTGCTCGCGGAGATGCCGCTGACGGCGATGCTGCGGAACCTGGCGACGATGACCCGCGTGGGCCTGCTGACGCACGGGTCGGCCGCCGCGGAGAAGGTGATCGCCGAGCTGACGGACGAGGCCCGGCTGAAGAAGGCCCGTGTCCACCCGTTGAACGTCCTCGTCGCGCTCAAGACCTACGAGGCCGGCCAGTCGGCCCGCGGCAGCGGGACGTGGACGCCGGAGAAGTCGGTCGTGGACGCGCTCGACCGGGCGTTCTACTTGGCGTTCCGGGCCGTCGAGCCGACGAACAAGCGGTGGCTGCTCGCGCTGGACGTGTCCGGCTCGATGGGCTGCGGCACGGTCTGTGGCGCGCCGGGCGTCACGCCCCGCGTGGCAGCGGCGGCGATGGCGCTCGTCACCGCCGCGACGGAGGCGGACGCGACGTTCCTCGGGTTCAGCCATCAGTTGGTGGACGTGCCGATCCGCGCTAGGATGCGGCTGGACGCGGCGGTGCGCGCGACCGAGGCGATCTCGATGGGCGGCACGGACTGCGCCCTGCCGATGCTGTACGCGAAGGAGCGGAAGCTGCCGGTGGACGTGTTCGCGGTCTACACCGATTCGGAAACGTGGTTCGGGGCCGTCCACCCGTTCCAGGCGCTGAAGCAGTACCGCGACGCGACCGGCATCCCGGCGAAGCTGATCGTGGTCGGCATGGTGGCGAACCAGTTCAGCATCGCCGACCCGTCGGACGCGGGGATGCTGGACGTGATCGGAATGGACACCACCGTTCCGCAGTTGATGACGGACTTCGCGCGAAGTTAACTCCTGGGACCGCGGGCGTCCCGCCCGCCCACCTTCCCGGTCGCGGGGACCCGTCTTCGGCGGCTGGAGCCGTGGCGGGCGGGACGCCCGCGGTCCAGGGGGGCAGCCGCCCACTCGCCTCTACCATTTCCGTTCGCACTTTCTCCGTCCTTTCTCCTCCACTCCCAGCTATTCTGAAAATTTCCCCCGAAATCGCGCGACGCGCGACCCGGCCGGCGGGCAGCAGTACGGCGAGGAGACGCGATGGCCAGCCCCCCGGCCCCCGGCAACCTGCGCGCGATGCTCGTCGCCCTCGACGGCGACCGGCCGGACGCCGAGCTGCTCGCCCGGTTCCACGCCGACCGCGACCACGCCGCGTTCGCCGACCTCGTCCGGCGGCACGGGCCGATGGTCCTCGGCGTCTGCCGCCGCGTCCTCGGCCGGTCGGCCGACGCCGACGACGCGTTCCAGGCCGCGTTCGTCGTCCTCGCCCGCAAGGCGGCCGCGATCCGCCGGCCGGAACTGCTCGGCCACTGGTTGTACGGCGTGGCCGTCCGCGTCGCCCGGCGGGCGCGGCGGACGGCCGCCCGCCGCCGGAACCGCGAGGTCCTCATGGCCACGCCGCCGGACGTGTCTGTTCGCGACCACGAACCCCAACCGGAGTTGGCCGGGATTCTCGACGCGGAACTGGCCCGCCTGCCGGAGTGGTACCGGGTGCCGGTCGTGCTGTGCGACCTGCAAGGGCTGACCCGCGCGGCCGCGGCGGCACGGCTGGGCGTCGCCGAGGGGACGCTCTCCAGCCGCCTCGCCGCGGGGCGGAAGAAGCTGGCCGCGCGGCTGGCTCGCCGCGGCGTCACGCTCGCCGCCCTGACCGCGTTCCTGACCGACCACACGCGGGCCGACGTGCCCGAGTCTTTATTGAGCGCGACGTTGGAATCGGCCGTCGCCGCCGTGGTCGGCGGCTCGGTCCCCGCCGCCGTCGCGCACCTGGCCGCCGAAGGAGCCTTCCCGATGCGAATGATGTTGTTGCTCGCCGCGACCCTGACGCTGGCCGCCGCCGGCCTCGCCCTGACCGCTACCCCGGCCGACGAGAAGAAGCCCGCGAAGGCGGAGGCGAAGAAGGACGAGCCGAAGGCGGAAAAGGAGGCCGCGGTTCGGACGGAGTACGCGAAGCCGAAGATGGTCGCGTACTACGACCTGTCGTCCGCCCCGGCGTCGGTCCGGTGGGGGGCGGACGCGAAGCGGCCGTACCTGTTCGTCGAAGTGGCCGGGCAAGCGGTCGGCACGAAGGCCGTGGGCGTGATCCGGCCGGACGACGAGCAGATGGTCACGCAGTACGAGTTGCCGCCCGGCCACCGGCTGATCGACGTTTTCTCCGGCGCACCGACGTTCGTATCCGCCCGCGTCGAGACCGGGGGCATCAACGCCCTCCGCGAGCTACGGTACTTCACGTCCGACCACCCGCTCGACAAGGTCCGGGACAACGCGGCCACGGTCGTGAAGGACGGGACCACCCGGTACGTCGGGAACACGTTCTCCCGCCCCGGCAACTGGCTCGACCCGACCGCGCCGGGGACCGTCGGCCCGGTGGCGCTCGACATCGCGACGGGGACCGAGTTCAAGTTGACGGCCGACGCGAAGGGGCTGTGGAACACCTACTCCGAGTGGAGCGACGCCGATCAGGACACACACACCGGGTTGCGGCGGCTCAACCCGATCACCGGCGAGGTCGAGAAGCAGCTGTCGCTGGTCCCCACATTCTTGTACGGGCTTGCGTTCGACCAGAACGCGCGGGTGGCTGTCGCGATCCGACGGGCGAAGACGAAGGATAAGATCTGGGCGAGCGGCGTGACAGCGTGGGACCTGGCGGCCGGCAAGGTCGCGTGGACGGCCGACCCGCCGAAGGACATGGGACCGATGGGCGCGGCCGTGTCGGGCGACGGGCGGGTCGTCGCGGTTTCCTACCGGATGAAGGATTGGCAGACGCTCCGGCAACTCGTCATTCGGCCGGGCGACGACGGGAGGCGCGGCGGCTCGTTCGGCGGCCTGCCGGGGGGCAGGGGCGCGAAGTTGTCCGACGAAGACGTGAAGAAGGCCCTGGACGCACTGCCGGCTGCCGTCATCCACCTGCACGACGCGGCGACCGGAAAGGTGGTCAAGGAGATCGCGCTCAAGAAGGAAGAAGAGGTGTCACAAATGGCGTTCTCGCCGGACGGGGCGTTGCTGTTGACGCAAGGGAGTCACGTCGGTGGCGCGGGTCAGGCCCAAATCTTCGACGCCGCGACCGGCAAGCGGGTCCACCAGTGGTGGGGCGACGGGCTGTTCGCGTTCCGCCCGGCGGTAGCGGGGCAGCCGCCGCTGTTGGCCGTGGCGGAGACGGTCTTCAAGAGCGGTCGCCCCGCGGCCAGCGACTCGCCGGAGAACCGCGGCCGCCTCGGTCTGTGGCGGATCGACGCGGTCGAAGCGAAGAAGTGACGGCCCGGCCGTACGAAGGCGAGCCGAGCGGCGTAAGCCGCCGGGTGAGCGCCCCTCACCCGGCGGCTTACGTCGCTCGGCTCGCCACGGATTGGCGTGACTTCGCGGCTAGTTGTTCCGCCGCATCGGGGCGGTGAACAGCTTCGCCGTGTCGAACTTCTCGCCGAGCATCTCCTTCCACTGCTTCCGCTGCGCCGGGGCGAGCGCCTCCTCGGCCTTGTCCATCGCCTCGTCGCGGAGGGCCGTCATCTTCTTCTGGTTCTCCGGGTTGAACCCGCCGAACCCGCCGCCCCCGCCCCCGCCGCTGAACAACTCGCGGATGTCCTTGTTCAGCTCCTCGTTGATGCCCTTGATCTTTTCCCTCTGCTCGTCGGTCAGCTTCAGCTCCTTGACGATCTTCTCGTTGGAGAGCGCCCCCAGGCCCATCATCTGCCGCTCGATCTGGCCGATCCGCTTGGTCTGGTCCGGGGTCAGGTCCTTCAGGAGGGCCATGCGGGCCTCGATGGCCTTGATCTGGCCCTTCAGCCGCGCGATCTGGTCCTCGTCGTCGGTGCCCAGCCCGCGGAGCTTTTCCATCTCGGCCCGCTGCTCCTCCTGGAACTTGGCAAACTTCTCCCGCATGTCGTCGGGGATTTTCAGCTCGTCCTGGAGGGCCTTGTTCGTGAGAAGGACGGCCTTGAGGTTGGCCCCGCCGCCCCCGCCGCCGCCGAACCCGAACCCGCCGAACCCGCCGCCGCCCGGCGGCCGTTGGGGCTGCTGGGCCAGGGCCGATGTCGCCGCGACGGCCACCAGGGCCGCCGCAAGAACGCCGCGTGTGATGGTACGCATGTCAGTCACCCCGGAGGTCGCGCGCGGGTGACGCCCGCACGCCTACGGGCATCCTAACCACACCCGTTCCCGGCCGACAAGGACGACATGATGAGAATTGGATGATGAGGCGAGCGTCACGGCCGCGTCTCGTAGACGGCCGCCTGGCCGACGTTCTCTTCGACCTCGACCCGCACGACCTCCGGCGCGAAGCCCCGCGCCCGCAGGTCGGCGATCAGTCGTTGCGCGATCCACTTCGCGAGCAACTCGGCCGTCGTGTTCTCGATCGGCAGCAAGATGCAGTCCTCGCGGGGGAAGACCCACTCCTTGTCCCGGAACGTGACGCGGACCCGGTGGTCGTTCGCGTCAACCGGCAAGAGCGGGTTCTTCGTGGCGAGCAGCATGTGGTGGTCGAGTTCCGCGGATATGGCCGCGGTGCGGTCGCGGAGGGCGATGAAGTCGAAGACGTAGTGGTTCTCGTCGAGCGGCCCGCCGACCTCGACGGCGACGCGGTAGTTGTGGCCGTGCAGCCGCTCCCCCTGGTCGCGGTTGTACGTGATGAAATGCCCGCAGCTAAAGATGAACGAGTCCTTCGTCACGCGGACGTGGTAGCGGTCGGTGGGCATGGCTTAGCCAGTGGATTCGATGATGACCTACACAGCCTCGCCTCACAGCCAGTCGGGGGCGGCCCACGGGAACGGGTCGCCCGGCTTCACCTTATCGTCCCGTAGCGCGACGAACAAGCACGCCGTCACGAGGTCGGCCGCCGTGCCGGGGTTCAGCCGGTTGCCGTCGGACCGCAGGTGGCGGTCCAGCGCGACGCCGGCGGCGCGGCCGGCCGGCGTGTCGAGGCCGAGCGCGACGACGTGCCTCGCGCGGGACTGCACGTCCTCCCCAATGGCCGGGCCGCACTTGCGGACGATGAGCGAGTCCGGGTACGCGGCCAGCCACGCGAACTGGCACGTGATGACGGCCGCCTCGATGCTGCCGTGCTTCGCGAGCGCGTCCAGGAACGCTGGCACGCCAAGTTCAAACACGTCCGCGTAGCCGTTCGCGTACTGTCGGGCGATCAGGTCGCGGTCGGCGGCCAGCTTCATCGCTTCCAACAGGGGCACGGTCGGCTCGGCCTTCACGTCCTGCTCGGCGGAGTCGCCGAGGCCGCCGGGGTTCGCGGCCCGGATCGCGGCGTACACGTCCTTCGTGGCCGCGAGGTCGAGCTTCGCCAGGAAGCGGGGGATCGCATAGTGGTTCTCGTCGCAGTAGAGCAGCGGCAGGAGCAGCAGGAGGATGCCGAGGTTCGTGTTCTGCCCGCAGACGCGACAGGTTTCCGTCACGGCTTCGAGCAGCACGCGGCCGAACGGCCAGCCGTACATGGCCCGGTCGAGCGGCTTCGCGACGGCGGCGGCGCTCAGCGCGAAGTCGAGGTACGTCGTGCCGGCGAAGTCGGCGAACCGGTGAACGTTCCCGACCTTGCGGGCCGTCGCCTCCCACAGGCACGCGGTCTGGACGTGGAGCTGCACGTCCCGCGGCTCGGCGTGTTGGTGGACGAGCTTGCGCTTCGTTGGCATCTGATCCCCATCGGCCTCATAGTAGTAGGCACACTCCGTGTGCCGTCGCGTTCATGCGCCCAGGGAGTTCGTCCGAGTCGCTGCGACCGACAACAGACGGCACACGGAGTGTGCCTACTACTCTGTCACCGCCCGCACGACCACCTTCGCGATGTCGAGGCCGCACGTCGGGGCGAGCGTCTTCCAGCCGGGCACGGCGTTCACTTCGATCACCAGCCACTCGCGGCGGTCGTTCAGGATCAGGTCCACGCCGGCGACGACGGCCCCGGTCGCCGCGGCCGCGTTCACCGCCAGCTCCGCCTCCTCGCGGGACAGCTCGTGCCGCGCGGCCGTGCCGCCCTGGGCCACGTTCGTCCGCCAGTCGCCGCGGTTCGTCCGCTTCATCGCCGCGATCACCTTCCCGTTCAGCACGAACGCCCGCACGTCCCAGCCGGGGTGGCGGACGAACTGCTGCACGTACATGACGCCGCGGGTCTGCTCGATGGCGTGGAACGTCCGCCACGCGAGTTCCCGGTCCGACACGCGGACCATGCCGCGGCCCTCCGCGCCGAACAGCGGCTTCACCACCACGTCGCCGCCGAGCGAATCGAACGCGGCGAGGGCGTCGTCGGCCGACTGACACACCGTTGTCAGTGGTACGGGCAGCCCGGCGGCGGCGAGGCGGACGTTCGTGAGGTACTTGTCTACGCACGTCTCGATGGCCCGCGGCGGGTTCAGCACCGGCCGGCCACTCGCCTGGAATGCGTGCATCACGTCCATGCGGAAGACGACCTGCTCCAACGACCCGGCCGGCATGGTGCGGATGACTGCGGCGTCGAAGTCGGTCAGCGGCGGGCCGTCCGTCGCGGCCACGCGGCGGAAGTCCACGGCCGCGGCGGCGTGGCCGAGGTCGCGGGCGGCGCGGATCAGGTCCTGGACGTGCCACCCGTCGCCGCGGGAGAGGATCGCGAGGCGCAACTTCACCCTCCAAAGAACGACTTCACCAACAATCCCGCATCCACCCGGCCGAACCGGAACGCGCGGCCGGTCCTAAGGTTCACGAACGTCACCTCGGCCGGGGAGAACAGTAGCGGGTCGATGTCGTAAAAGTTGCCGTACCGGGCGTACAGTTCCGCGAACGGCGCGCCGTGGTCCTTCGACGCCGTGGACGGGACCTTCGGGCCGATGGCGGCGAGCTGCTCGTCGTCGGCCCGGACCCACAGCGTCACCCGGCCGCCGTACAGGATCGCGTCGTTCGGCCGGCCGATCGCATTCAGGTCGTCCTTCGCCACCGGCGGTAGCGGGGCCACGCCGAACCCGCTGACGACGTACCGCACGTCGAACTTCAGCTCGTGCAGTTTGTGCAGGGCCGTCTCGACGCTGCGGGCCACCACCTGCACCGCTCCGGCGACGCTCGCGGCCGGCGCGGTCAGGAGGGTCAGCTTTTTAACACTCGTCGGCAGTTTCTGCATGATCGCGGCGACTGCGTCCTCCGTGGGGTGATTGTTTGCTTCCAGAATGCCAACGGCGCACGGCGGTTCTTCCTTGTAGTTGATGTCTGTGAAGATCGCCTCCCGCGCCGACGCCGCCCGCATCGGGCCGGACCCCATCGCGAAATACTTCCCGGCCTTCACCTGCCACCCGGCGTACTGCGACGCGAGGCACGCCTTGACCGCGTGGTCGGTCGTCACCTGCACGGCCGGGCCGGGCAGTTCCGCGAACGGCGACGGCACGAGCGACACGTCGGCGAGGTCCGCGAGGCAGGCGCGGGCCATCCGCACGCCGGCGGCGAGGCTGCCGTCGGCCCCGCCGCCGCAGTCCAGCATCCGCGTGCCGGCGACGTGGGTGACGGCGATTCGCAACTGCTCCGCGTCCGCGGCCATCGCGTCGGCGACGGCCCAGGCCCGCTCGTTCAGGGTTCGCATGACCGGCTCCGGTTGGGGCATCCCTCCATGATGTATCAATTCAAAATGCGAAATGAAAAATGCAAAACGGCGGCTCGGCCCGTATAACAACAGTTCGACCTTCGTTCCCTCTTTTGCGATCCTCATGGCCGTCACGAAAAGCCTCCCGCTCGCCACCGCCGCCACCGCCACGCCGAAGGGCAGCTACGCCTTCATCAGCCTCGGCTGCCCGAAGAACACCGTCGATTCCGAACGGATGCTCGGCAAGCTCGCGCAGGACGGGTACGCCTTCCAGGCCGACACCGAGGGGGCCGATGTCGTCGTCGTGAACACGTGCGGGTTCATCGAGCCGGCCCGCCAGGAGTCGCTCGGCGTCATCCGCGAGATGCTCGAACTCAAGAAGCAAGGCCGCGTCGGGTCCGTCGTCGTCGCCGGCTGCCTCGCGGAGCGGCACAAGGACTTGCTCCTCGAAACTGTCCCGGAAGTGGATCAGATCGTCGGCGTGTTCGGCCGTGAAGACATCGCACAGGTCGTCGATCGCGCCGTGCAGCACCGCGAGGAACAGCGGTCGCTGTTCCGCCCGGCCCCGGTGCGGGCGCTCGAGGACACGGCCCGGTTGCGGATCACGCCGCGGCACTTCGCGTACATGAAGGTCAGCGAGGGGTGCGACCGCCTCTGCACGTACTGCGCGATCCCGAAGATGCGGGGCAAGCACGTCACGAAGGCGATGGAGGAAGTCGTCCGCGAGGCGAACGAACTCGCCGCCGACGGCGTGCGGGAACTCATCATCGTCGCGCAGGACACGACGTACTACGGCCTCGACCTGTACGGCCGCACGCGGCTCACCGAGTTGCTCCAACAACTCGACCAGGTCAAGGGTATCGAGTGGATTCGCCTCCTGTACGCCTACCCGGAACACATGGGCGACGACCTGCTCCATGCCATCGCCGGCGCGAAGAAAATCATCCCGTACATCGACATGCCGCTCCAGCACATCAACGACCGCGTGCTGCGGCGGATGATCCGCCGCGTGGACCGGGCGGCGACGGAGAAGCTGCTCGCCCGGATGCGGAAGGCGATCCCGAACCTGGCGATCCGCACCACGTTCATCGTCGGGTTCCCCGGCGAGACGGACGCGGAGTACGAGGAACTGAAATCGTTCGTCGCGGACCAGCGGTTCGAGCGGCTCGGCGTGTTCCCGTACTCGCTCGAACCGGGCACGCCGGCGGAGAAGCTCGACGGCCACGTCCCCGAGGACGTGAAGCAGGCCCGCGTCGCCGGGATCATGGAACTGCAACAGCGGATCGCGTTCGACTTCTCCGCAAAGCAGGTCGGCAAGGAACTGCCGGTGATCGTGGACGGGCCGGACCCGGAGTTCGCGAATCACGTCCGCGGCCGGACGACGGCAGACAGCCCGGACATCGACTGCGAGGTCCGGGTGAAGGCGAAGAACCTCCGGCCCGGCGACTTCGTGACGGTGAAGGTGACGAGCGCCGACGGGTACGACCTCGTCGGCCGGGCCGTCGGCCAGCCGTGGTGACGGAACGCGCCGCATACCCGACCCGCGAAGTCGAGATTTTTTGCGGAATCTACTTGAACTTCGGACCATCACCCAATTACACTTTCGACTGACTCGCGCTCCCCTGCGATTTGACAATCAAACCTTCTCTCGCAAAGGCCACCCCGGTGGCCCTACGGTTTTTTTGTCCTTTTCCCAATCGCGCAGGGGTCGCACCCAGGGAACAGGTACTGTCCTGTTTCTCATTTCGGTGTTCATTCGACGAGGTTTTATCATGCGCACGCGTCTTTCGCGGAGTGAGGCCCCCGCACGTCCGGGCTTCACGCTCATCGAACTGCTGGTGGTGATCGCGATCATCGCGATCCTGATCGGGCTGCTGCTGCCCGCCGTGCAGAAGGTCCGGGAGGCGGCCGCCCGCACGACCTGCACGAACAACATGAAGCAGCTCGGGCTGGCGGCCCACAACTACCACAGCGCCCAGAACACGTTCCCGGCCGGGATCGTCGGCCCGCCGAACCCGCTCGTCAGCGTCGGCGGGGACGCGGCCGGGCACGGGTCGCTGTTGGGGAACATCGTCGTGATGCTCCCGTACATGGAGCAGGACAACATCTGGCGGATGGTGGACCCGGCCCTCACGACCCCCTACGGCCGGATGGACGACGCGAAGAACACGAACCCGGCGATGCCGTACTGGTTCGACAACCCGTACCCGCCGACGGCCATCTACACGGCCGGGAAGGCGGCGCAACTGAAGACGTTCCGCTGCCCGTCCGACCCGAAGGGGGAGCCGGACAACAACGCGTTCGGGACCGGGGTGACCGGCGGGTTCGTGATCGGCGGCCTGCTGGTCCGGAACCTGACCACCACGGTCGTCACGTCCGGGTTCTACTACGACGACTACGCGTCGGTGGAGGCCCTCATGCCGCTGGGCATCTCGAACTACATCGGGTGCGCCGGCCTCGGCCGGGGGAACCACCCGACGTACGCGAAGTACGAGGGCATCTTCGTGAACCGGAACCCGAAGAGCGTGGTCAACATCATCGACGGCAGCAGCAACACGATCCTGTACTCGGAGGTCAGCGGCCGCTGCCACGCGAACGCCGCGTTCGCCGGCCGGGACAACGTGTTCACGCACAGCATCGTCGGGGCCGGGACGATCTCGACCGGGTACGGGACGAAGAACGGGAAGGACGCGTTCGTGTACCAGATGAGCAGCTACCACACCGGCGTCGTCATGGTCACGATGGGCGACGGGGCGGTGAAGGCGATCCGGGCCGGCATCCCGGTCGGGGCTACGACCGACACGTCGTGGCTCGTCCTCCAGGCCCTCGGCGGGGCCAACGACGGCCAGACGGCCGACCTGTCGCTGGCCCTCATCAACTAACCCCGGACGCCCGGCCGCCCCGCGCGGGGCGGCCGACCGAACCCCATTCATCAGAGGTGTACGCATGCTTCGCAAGTTGACCGTCCTGCTCGGATTCGCGGCCGCCCTCGGCGTGTGCGTCGGCTGCGGCGGGAGCAGTTCGCCCGCCGTGAAGAACGCGCCGATCTCGACCAAGGACGGATCGGACAAGAAGGGCCACAAGACGAAGTCGATGGAAGCGTCCATCGAGGACCCGGCCGCCAAGTAGTGATCCGAGACGGTGGACCCGTTTCCCGGGGGCCGACGCGAGGCACTCGCGTCGGCCCCGTCATTTCCGGCCGCGATTTTCCGCCCCGGTTCGCCGCCACGGCCCGCCGCCGGCTGCCGGGGGAAAAACTTCCGAAATCGGTGGCGCGATCCCAGGCGCGAATCCGCATATTGCGGTGTAGCTCGGGGACCACGCGAAGATTTGGAACCTCCATTTCTACACAAGCGCGAGTCAACGATTGTGCGCGGGTCCCCGGGCTACACCCTTACATCATCGTGATTACACGCCCGAAAGGTGATCGGCATTGACGTGATCCCGCGCCCCCGCACGGCCTCGCAGCCGCCGCGACCGGGGCGTATCAGAGTTTGCTCGCGCACGTTCGTCATCAGACAACTCGAATCGTACCCCTCGTCCCGATTGCGTTGTCGATCCCTCCCGTTCCCTCCGCGCGAGTCCGCCGGAAACAGGGCGTCCCCCTGTTCCGCATTTTTCCGTTTCATCCGTCCGAGGTTCGTCATGACTCGCGTTCCATCCCCGCCCCCGCCCGGCCGCCGGCCGGCGTTCACGCTGATCGAGCTGCTCGTCGTCATCGCCATCATCGCCATCCTCATTGGCCTGTTGCTCCCGGCCGTGCAGAAGGTCCGCGAGGCCGCGGCGCGGACCACGTGCGCCAACAACCTGAAGCAGATCGGCCTGGCCGTCCACAACTTCGAAAGTACGGAAGGGAAGCTGCCGACCGGGTACGACAACCGCGGGGCCGGGACGTTCGTGTACCTGCTGCCGCACCTGGAGCAGGACGCGATCTTCCGGAGCTTCGACCTGAAGAACGGGTCGTGGTGGGGCAGCAACCTGGCGTGGAACCTCGCCGGGTACGGCGTCCCGCCGCCGACCCCGCAGACGCGGTACGGGGCCGAGACCGACCTGAAGGCGTTCACGTGCCCGGCGAACGTGTCGCCCCAGGAGGCGCGGAACGTCGGCGTGCTCGCCGTGCTCGGCATCCGCGGCCGGCACTTCCCGGCCGGCGGAACCTGGGCCGGGGTGTCCACCGCGCCGCCGGCGGTCAACCTGGACACCTTCTACTTCGACATCGGCAGCACGCCGGACGCCGTCACCCGGACGGGGAAGACGCACTACCTGTTCAACGTCGGGTACGTGGCCAGCTTCGAGGAGTACCTCGGGCCGTTCCGCTACCTCCGCGGGCTGAGCATCGTCGGCGTCATGGACGGGACGAGCAACACCGTCGGCGTGCTGGAAACGTCCGGCGGGTACGTCGATTACGGGACCGGCGTGCCGCAGAACGGGTGGGGCCACTCGCCGTGGGCCCACGCCCCGTCGATCAGCAACTTCGGCATGTGCCCGGACCGGGCGAACGCGGTCAACTGCGACTTCAGCGCGCAGGGCCGGGGGTTGGGGGTCGGGTTGCCCGGCAGCCAGCACACGACCAACCGGGTGAACACGATGTTCATGGACGGGTCCGTCCGCTCGCTGAACCCGGCGATGGACTTCCTCACCTACGTGTTCATCTGCGGGGCGCAGGACGGCCGCGTCGTCACGTTCGACTGACCCGGAGCTTCCGGGCGGAGTATCGGGTACTCCGTACCCCGCTTGACCTATTGCCCTCCCTCCCCGATCCGAGGACCGCG